>PPDG01000497.1 GCA_002899795.1 Desulfobacteraceae bacterium
TCGTGGTTGCACGGGGAGGGGGAATAGATAACTGATTGATAACAATACAGGCTATTCACCCCCACCCTAACCCTCCCCCGTCGAGGGGGAGGGAATTATAAGGTCGTCGAACAGCCTCATAGGGGGGATTTTACCTCTATTAAATCCTCGTCATAATTTTGTTCAGCCTGGTGGCCATAGTCACTATAGCAGCCCAGTTATGCGTTAAAACATCCTGGGTATGGGCTAGGTTGTTACGTAAAGACTCAAGATCCTTTATTGCCCTTTTTGCCAGCCGCATCGTTTCAAAACCAAAATCTTTCCTCATGTCTGGGTCTTTTATGAGAATGTACCCTTTGTCAGAAAACTGCAAACAATCGATCAGTCTTGCATCTTGATTTCTACTTTGCCGTTCTCGGAGGATTTCCTCGGCTTTTTTCAACCTCCCCTTCGACACTTCCTGCTGCCAGGAACCGTTCGGATATAGCTTCTCTATGGTTCTCACCATAAACATCTCCATTATCGTGATCATGCCAAAAAGCCACATCCGTACTGGTGGTTTCTGGATATCGGTTCTCGAAACAATCCCCCCAACCTTTCCGAGTACTGAAACGAAACAATATCTGGTTTCAGCGAGCGCCTCCATTACTTCTTGCAGGGAGGATGTGGCAGACAGAACCTGTTTGTCGTCGAATTCTTGCATATGGTCTGCGCATTTGCCCCCGGTTAGTTCATCTTTGTTGGCATATCCGGCGACTACGCCGTCTTTCCTGACACCGATGATTGCCAAGTTTTTTTCGGACATAAATCGCTGAACGTCAGCAGCATCTCGTTCGCCGTCAAAAGAAATCAGAGCTTCGGAAATATCCAATACAATAAACCCTTCGGTAAACAGTCTTTGCATCCGAACCTGCAAGAAGTTGGTATCCATGGCCTTAACTCGTCTATGGAGGGGATGGGTTTTGAAACTACTAAGCTCTTATACTCTTGTAGTAGTTTATGAGCCCGTTGGTGGAGGAGTCGTGAGAAAATACCGCCTCCTCCCCTTGGAGTTCTGTCTCGATGGTTTTGGCCAACTGTTTGCCCAGTTCCACACCCATCTGGTCAAAAGAGTTTATATTCCAGATGACTCCCTGGGTAAATATTTTGTGCTCATAGAGAGCAATGAGGGAGCCCAGGGTTTCAGGCGTGAGCTCTTTGAACAACAAAGAGTTGGAAGGTCTGTTCCCCTCGAAAGTCTTGGCGGGAATAAGGTTCTCCAGCTCCTCCCCCGAAAATCCCAAGCCTTCCAGTTCGGTCCTGACCTCCTCTTTGGTCTTGCCCTTCATCAGGGCCTCGGTCTGAGCCAAAAAGTTCGAGATAAGAATGTCGTGGTGATTTCCCAGGGGGTTGAGACTTCTGGCGGGAGCCAGAAAATCACAAGGGATCAGCTTGGTGCCCTGATGGATGAGCTGATAGAAAGCGTGTTGGCCGTTGGTGCCCGGCTCACCCCAGATTATCGGCCCAGTGGAATAATCTGTCCTCTCACCATTCCTGGTCACGCTCTTGCCGTTACTTTCCATGTCACCCTGCTGGAAGTAGGCCGGAAAGCGGTACATATACTGATCGTAGGGCAGGATGGCATGGGTCTCAGCACCAAAAAAATTATTGTACCAGATACCGAGCAGTCCCATAATAACCGGAATGTTTTCCTCGAAGGGAGCTGTCCGGAAGTGCTCGTCAACCTTGTGCGCCCCACTCAAAAGTTCTTCAAAACAATCCATGCCGATCGCCAGAACAATTGACAGACCAATGGCCGACCACAGAGAGTATCGCCCCCCCACCCAATCCCAAAATTCGAACATATTGGCCGGGTCAATGCCGAACTTGGTCACCTCGGCAGTGTTTGTGGACAAGGCCACGAAGTGCTTGGCCACGGCCGCATCATCTTTGGCTTCGGATAAAAACCACTCTCTGGCCGAAGTGGCGTTGGTCATGGTTTCCTGGGTGGTGAAGGTCTTGGAAGCAATAATGAAGAGCGTAGTATCGGGGCTGGTTTGCTTGAGAGTCTCCGCCAGATGGGTACCGTCTATGTTGGAGACGAAGTGTGAGCGCAAGGTGGGATCCGCGTAGTGCGCCAGCGCTGCCGTCGCCATCTGCGGCCCCAGGTCGGAACCGCCGATGCCAATATTCACCACATCGGTTATGGCTTTGCCGCTATACCCCTTCCATTCACCTGAACGTACAGCTTCGCTGAAGGTGCGCATTCTTTCGAGCACCCCATTGACTTCCACCATCACGTCTTCACCATCAACCAGGATCGGCCGATTGGAGCGATTGCGCAGGGCAACGTGAAGTACAGCCCGGTCTTCAGTGTTGTTGATTTTCTCCCCCGCAAACATGGCCACAATTTTTTCAGCAAGCCCCGCCTGGCGGGCCAGTTCAACCAGCAACTCTACTGTTTTTCCTGTAATGCGGTTTTTAGAGTAATCGAAGAGTATGTCTCCGAGACCCAGAGAGAACCGGTCAAAACGCTCGGGGTCGCTGGCAAAGAGGTCTCGCATGGGTAAACTACCCACTTCCAGATGGTGTTTTTCTAACGATTTCCAGGCAGCCAAGGAAGTGAGTTCAGTCATGTTCATTCTCCTCCGATATTGGATTGCTTGCGGATGATAACGGGCTGGCTTGCTGGCCGCATCGGGAGCTATTCCTCACGTCATCTCCCTCGGCTGTCCCGTGGACGAGAGTACGCCGGTCCACAACTTGTCTTTGGGATCCATCTGCTTGCGCTTTGACACGGCCGCAGAAATAGGAACGTGGGTGAATTCATTTTTCCAGTAACCAACAACCATACTAGTCCGACCTGCCATTCCGGCGTGAACTGCATTATGTCCTAGCATGAGGCCGAACGCAGAATCGACCGGGGTAGCCGGCATACTCCGGATGATGTAACTGGGGTCGATGTACTTGAGATTCGACTCTATTCCCTGTTCCTTGAAGTGGGCCGTGATCCGATCCTTGAGAAAGATACCGATATCTACCAGGCGAATGTTGCCGGATGCATCTCGCTCCCCAGTTGTGCCCATCAAATCCTGCCCGGCACCCTCGGCTGCCACCACAACTGCGTGGCCCCTATTTTCCAGCCTCTCTTGTAGTGCTTTGAGGAGAGCCTCAAGAGTGAAATCCACCTCAGGAACCAGACAAAAATTAACATCGCTATTGGCCAGGGTGGCATAGGCGGCGATAAACCCGGCATGGCGCCCCATCAGCTTCACCAAGCCGATGCCGTTCCTTGCCCCTGAAGCTTCTGCATGTGCTGAATAAATCGCTTTAGTAGCTTCGGATACGGCAGTCACAAAACCAAAGGACTGCTGAACATAGGCGATGTCGTTGTCTATGGTCTTCGGCACACCAATTACAGCAATCTTGAGTTTGCGCCGTTCAATCTCCTCAGCGATCTCCTGGGATCCCCTCAGGGTGCCGTCTCCTCCAGTAGTGAAAAGCATACCCACGTTCATCTGTTCCAGTGTATCCACCATTTCAGGGACTTCCTGGGGCCCGCGGGACGACCCCAAAATAGTCCCCCCCTGCTGGTGGATATTCTGGACAACTTTCGGATTCAATTCGATGGGAACATGCCCGTGCCTGTAGGAAAGCCCCTCAAAGCCGTATGGAAATCCGAAGACGGTCCGCACTCCGTAGTGGTGGAACAAACTTAAAACGATTGCCCTAATGACGTCGTTCAAGCCGGGGCAAAGTCCTCCGCATGTTACAATTCCGCACTTCAGCTTGGCTGGATCGAAATAGATTTTCTCTCTGGGGCCCGCCATCTCGAAACATGGTGGCTTTTTACCCGCCTCTTGGTAACGCTCGACCGTTTTCAAATTTCCGTGGTAGAGAACATGGGCATCATCATCAACGAAATTAACCCCAGACATGGGAGATGGGATGCGGCACTCCCCAAGTCTTGGCACGATAAGATCCAGATCGTTAACTTCCATTTAGGCCTCCTACGAGCTCTTTTTAGATGAAGTCACGGAGCATTGCAAAATATCAAATTACAAGTACCAAATTTCAGGGTGTCGGGTGTCAATGTTGAGGATTCAGGTGTCAGGTGTCAGGAAAAAGAAACCTAGAAGCTGAAACCTGTTGGAGCGAAGCGGAAATCCCGTCTGAAGCGAAGCTGCAGCGGGGAACACTGAAACCTCAGTCTTTGTGATTTGCTATTTGGAATTTTTAGTTACTCCAGCACTCCAGGTTGTTATAAGCTGCCTGCTTGCCCTGAGCTTTATCGAAGGGCTGCCTACTGAGAAAGGGCAGCGTCAATGATCGCCTGCCCCTCTGCCTGAATTTCTCTTAGATGTTCCTGCCCCTTAAAACTTTCGGCGTAAAGTTTGTAGATATCCTCGGTGCCAGAGGGGCGCGCCGCAAACCAGCCGTTTTCAGCAACAACTTTTAGCCCACCTATTGGGGCGTTGTTACCGGAGGCGTGGGTGAGTTTGGCAACGATGGGCTCACCGGCAAGTTCTTCTGCCGCAACCATTTCGGCAGATAGTCCCTTGAGAGCCGTTTTTTGCTCCATGGTAGCGGGTGCATCTATACGTTCATAAATGGGACTGCCGAATTTTTCCTCAAGCTCTTGGTAGAGCTCCGCTGGATCCCTGCCGCTCTTGGCCGTAATCTCACAGGCAAGCAGATCCATGATAATCCCATCTTTGTCGGTGGTCCACACCTCACCGTTTCTTCTGAGAAACGACGCTCCTGCACTCTCCTCACCACCAAATCCGTACGAGCCGTCAATGAGCCCATCCACAAACCATTTGAAGCCCACCGGCACTTCTGAAAGTCGCCGGTTCAGGTGCGCGCTCACCCGATCGATCATGGAGCTGGATACCAGCGTCTTCCCAACCGCAGCCTCGTCTTTCCAATCTGTCCGGCTCTGGAACAGGTACCACACCGCCACGGAAAGGTAGTGGTTGGGATTCATGAGCCCCCCACTTCCGGTCACGATACCATGGCGGTCACAGTCCGGATCATTGCCGAAGGCAATGTCGAAGTCATCTTTCAACTTGATCAAGTTTGCCATGGCATACGGCGAGGAACAGTCCATCCGGATTTTGCCATCCTTGTCCACCGTCATAAAAGAAAAGGTCGGATCAACTTCCCGGTTCACAACTTCGATGGAAAGTCCGTATTTTTCGGCAATGGGATCCCAGAAGTCGACAGCCGAACCACCGAGGGGGTCAACACCTATTTTGACACCCCCATTGGCGATGACATCCATATCGATGATATTTTTGAGATCCTCTACGTAGGGGGTTAAGTAATCATAGTTATGAGTGGTGCCGGCCCTTAACGCCATTTCATAGGGCATGCGCTTGACATCTTTGAGGCCGCTTCCCAGAATCTCGTTGGCCCTGTTCTCGATGACCTTTGTTGTTTCAGTGTCAGCGGGGCCCCCCGAAGGCGGGTTGTATTTGAACCCGCCATCCTGAGGCGGGTTGTGGGAGGGAGTGATGACCACGCCATCAGCAAGCCCCTGCTTCTTGCCGCGGTTGTGGGTGAGAATGGCGTGGGAGATCACCGGGGTGGGCGTGTAGCCGAAACCCTCCTGAATCATGACTGTTATCCCAGCCGCGGCAAATACCTCAAGCCCGCTGGCTAATGCTGGTTCGGAGAGGCCGTGGGTGTCCTTGCCCATAAATAGGGGGCCGGTGATGTTTTTGGTCTGCCTGTATTCGCAGATAGCCTGGCTGATGGCCAGGATGTGGTCTTCGTTGAAGCTATTATTCAGAGGTGTTCCCCGGTGCCCAGAGGTCCCAAAACCGACCCGCTGGCTGGGGTCCGAGATGTCAGGTTTATGGGTGTAGTAAGCCGAAACCAGCCTGGGAATGTTGACAAGCAGGGACCTGGGCGGAGGCTTCCCTGCCAGTTCGTGAACAATCATCTCATTTTCCTCAATTCCAGCCTTAAAACCTTACCGGCCGAATGAAAGCCTCCTTACCCGCATATTGGGCCGCAGTCCCTAGATCCTCCTCGATTCGCAGAAGTTGGTTATACTTCTCCACTCGTTCACCCCGAGCAGGGGCGCCAGTCTTGAGATGGCCGGTGTCCAGGGCCACGGTCATATCGGCGATGAAGCTGTCAACGGTCTCGCCGCTACGGTGCGACACGCAGGCTCCCCAGCCTGCTCGCTGGCACATTTTTACCGCCTCAATCGTTTCAGTCACAGAGCCGATCTGATTGAGCTTGATCAGGGCAGCGTTGGCGCTATTCTCGCGAATACCTCGAGCAATATATTCCACGTTCGTGACGAAGAGATCGTCTCCGATAATTTCAACCGAATCTCCCAATCGACTGGTGAGAACCTGCCAGCCGTCCCAATCATCCTCCGCCAGACCATCTTCCAGCGAGATGATCGGATAATTTTTCGCCAGCTTCTCGAAATATTCCACCATCTCCTCCGAAGAGCAGGTGCGGTTCTCCGTACGCAGGTTGTAAACTCCATCTTCGAAAAACTCACTGGCGGCCGGATCCAAAGAAATACCAACCTCACTCCCGGGCTTGAGGCCAGCTTTCTCTATTGCTTTGACGATTAATTCTAAGGGCTCCTCGTTGGAGGAGACTTTGGGGGCAAAGCCGCCTTCGTCACCGACTCCCACATGGTGACCCGCATCCATCAGTACCGATCGCAGGGCGTGATATATCTCGCTGCCCCAGCGCAGCGCTTCCCGGAAGGTCCCGGCTCCATAAGGGGCGACCATAAACTCTTGAAAATCTGAGCCCTGCCAGCGAGCATGAGCGCCGCCGTTCATAATGTTCAGCATGGGTACGGGAAGGCGTACAGCATCGGGGCCACCAAGATAGGCATAGAGAGGAAGATCAGCCGCCATTGCCGCCGCCCGGGCAACCGCCAAAGAGACACCCAGGATGGCGTTAGCCCCAAGTTTGCCTTTATTGGGGGTCCCGTCCAGTTCTATAAGCGTCTTATCAATGACCACCTGGTTACGAACGTCAAAGCCTAGCAGGGTTTCGTTAATGACAGAATTGACATTCTCAACTGCTTTCAGCACGCCCTTGCCGCCATAGCGCTGAGTATCGCCGTCACGTAATTCCACCGCCTCGCGGGCGCCGGTGGAGGCCCCAGATGGTACCGCCGCCCGGGAGAAAACTCCACTGGCCAGACCGACCTCCACTTCCACAGTGGGATTACCCCGACTGTCCAAAATTTCGCGACCCACAATACTTGCGATTTCCCAATTCATTTCCCAAGACATATCCACCATCCTTTCTTCCAGCTTTACCCGAACGCTGTAAACCCCTACCGGCTAGAATTATAAGGCTCGGGCCGAACGGTGCTGGCCCCGGCCAGGATCTCATCTATGGTGAAGTATCCCGCCTGCGGCGGACGAATTCTAGCGCGTTCTTGAAGTAGATCTGTAACGTTAGGGATTCGTAGCAGGGTATTCTGCCACAATCGGTTCGACTCAAACAATCCTCCGCTACATTAATGCTATTGAATTCTTGTAGTAATTGCTCAGCGGGAAGTCAAGTGGCAATGGGGTCAAGAATCCATTTTGCATTCGCTGGATCGTTTGAGTGAGGAGATAAAATCATGGAAGGTGGATGAGGAAAGGTAGATGACTTTTGTTTGCGGTCCAAACGAGATCTCATCACCGTCTGCCAGATCATATGTCACATGCGGTGTTATCTTTTCGTCGTTGAGGAAAGTACTGTTCGTCGATTGCAAGTCAGCCAAGTAGGCACCGCTGGTGGATGAGGGAAAATACAGAAAAGCGTGCGCCTTGGAGATTGTCTGATTGTACAAAACTATATCATTGCTTGCCGATCGCCCTATGGTTATTACCCCTTCATTACTGTCAATCTTTTTCTTATTTACCTCTATGACTCTTGCTTCTAAGAAATCCGCAATCACCAGATCAATGGGAAATTGATTCGAAGCTTCTAAAACATCTATTTCATTTGTGCTGAACTGAAAGATAACATCGTTGTCAAAATCCATCCGGGCTCTTTCAACAAAGAAACCCCTTGGATAGGTCTCCAAGAACTGCGGTCGTGATAATTCTTCCATGGCTGTCAGGTAGTGGGCAAGCCTTTTGTATCTGATCTTGCCGGCAAATTCTGTTTCATCGGCCCGAATAAATTCTTTAAAACTTTTTATAAATTGGATTCCAACACCTTCATTTTCTTCATCGATCCTGGTGATAATTCCGGGGCCTTCCATTTCAACGGCGGAGTACTGCTCCGAGAAAATCGAGGGGAGAGATATGGCGACAGAAACCTGATCGTCAGGCTTGAAAGTACGCCAATCCTTGGTTCTGATGAATGTCCCGACCTGGCTGATATTTTCAGTCATGCCCTCTATAGAAAAGGTCTTTTCTGTCATTGACAGCTTGGCAGGAAAGTGCCCGGTACATCTCATATACTCCCGATTATGTCGGATTTCCTTAACGTCTTTGCTGTTGGTGCCAAGGTCAGCCACAGGGTCGGATTGCAGACGAATGTCACCCCGCACCCTCAGTGATTTGAGAAAGGTTTCGGCTTCGAGATAATTCCCCTGTGATTTATGTAAGTCGGCAAGATTACCTAAGATTTGAGACAGTTCGGAATGATCCTGTCCCAGGGCGTATTTCTTAATTGCCAATGCACGTTCAAAAAAAGATTCAGCCTCAGAGTATTTCCGCTTGGCGAGATTGAGCAGCACAAGCTTGTTCAAGTATTGGGCTTTATCAGAATGATCCGGCCATAGCTCTTTTCCTTGACGCTGAGTTAGGGTTTGCTCGAAAATGGCGGCCTCAGCTTCTTTGCCTTGCGAATAGAAGATTAACGCCAAATTATTTAGAGATTCCGCAACATTAGGATGATCAGGGCCAAATACTTGCTCTGCAAACTCAAGTGTCTCATTCGCCACTTTAGCAGCTATTGAATACCACCCCTGTTGATAGAAGGCTACGGTTCTCGCAGTGATATCATTCCATTTATCATTTAATTTCATACAGTTAACCTATAGATAAAGCCGCGCCAAAGTTTGTAGCAGTTCGCCTAAAGAAGTGCTCTGGTCCTTCGGTGCTTACTCCCAGAGCAAGAAAAATGCCAAACTATTGGAAAAATACGCAATGCCAAAGAGTCCCATGGAGACGGTCCTCCAGGCAGGGATAAACGGCTCGACCAGGGGGTACTTTTTCTGTTCTAATCCTAGCCCGTATAATGAACCACACCTGGGAGGTATACAAAGAAAGACACAGAGGAGTGCTTCGCACTCAAATTCGAAATACGAAACCCGAAGCACGAAACAAATACAAAATTCTCCTTCGGACTCCCCACCCTGCGGGCGGGTCCCCAGTTTCGAATTCTCAAATGTTCAAAACGTAACTTCTCGAAAAGACTTGTCTGGTGTTTCGGTCATTTGGATTTTGGTAATTCGAATTTGTTTCGGATTTCGATATTCGGATTTCGGATTTACACTAGATATGTGCCTCTGTGGTGAATCTTCAATCAGGCCTCCTAACGCCGTCATAATGCGGCGCAATGTTACTGATCGTTGAGATAGTAGGGTGGGATTGCTGGGGTCGGAGCAGGCAATTCTTGAACTATCCGGGTTGACACCTCATTGTTTATCTGAAAACAAGGTTTTGAAGTAAGGATGGCTGGAGCCTTCCGCAAAAGTTTTGTGGCTGAGGATACCCTCAGTGTTGAAAAAAAGTGCGAGCGAATCATAACGGACGAGGGTCCCATAGCCAGCCATACTGAGGCTTCCTCTGGCGACTTGGCTCAAGGGGATTCCCACTTTGATCCTGTTTCTGTAAAGCAACGCCCTCTCGTAGACAAGAAGGTTCTCCAGCCCTACTTTGGCTACCTTGTCTGGGGCACCGAGTACAGAGAGTGCCTCCTCTAAGGTTGTCTTGCCCACTACCAGTTTTTCTTTCGGGACAATCACCTCATCTCCTTCTACGTATTTGGAGATTTGATAGGTGATACAACCTGGCAAGAGCACGCTTACCAGAACCATGATCGATACGAAAAGACTATTAATCCGGAAATCCATATTCCGCCTTGTCAGCATCAAGACTGAGGCCATAGTGAGTCAAAGTGTCTTCTAAATCGAAGAAGAAAACCAGTTGGTCATGTTGCTTTTCAGCATTGCCAAAGGTGAGCAGAACTAGCCAGCACATAGTGCCCTTGGTCACAGTGCGCTTGTATACATATGCATTGCCGTTGGCCAATTCCACCACCTTGCTTGGAGCTCCAAATATCTCGGTCACCTCTGTCGCCTCGGTCTGGCCCGGAACTAGTTTGTCAAGTTCCGTGGAGTCAAACGGTTGGTATTCCTTGTTTTTCCCGATGACCAGACAGCCAGACAAAAGGGTAGTGATCATCAAAACAGTTAAAATGTAAAATTTTACCCTCATCAGATTTTCTCCAGCAATTGTTTGCTTACCAAGCCAGAAACTCTTGGAAGAACCTAAGCGGTAGAGCGTGCGTTCTTGAGCATGGCAATGGGCTTGGCCATACCCAAAACGTGGGCGCGAATCGTCTCCAGGGTGCTTCCAGGAGCCCCCATCATGAGATAGCATCCGTCTATGGCTGCCTTTAAACGGCAGCCCAATCCCAAAAAAGTAACATTGGATATCCCTTCAAGCAAAGGTAGCGCTGTGATGTCGGAACAGCCTCCCAGGGCACCGCCAGATTGAGGTAGTTCCATCCTGCCGCCCTTTTCGTAATTTACCGCATAGAGCAACCACATGACTTGTTCGCTGTCTGCCGTAAAGACCACGACCTGGGGAGTTTCCTTAAAGGCGGACAGAGGTGCTATCAGGGCGGCCTGGGTCTTGCCTTGTTCCAAATAGGTGGACTTGAGAATGGTCTCAGCAGAGGCCTCTTCAGAGCCGAACAGTCCCACCCCGTACTTCTCCAAAACTCCATCGTCTAGATAGGCTTCCGTGTCTTTCTCGAATCCAAGAACAGCAGTCCCGAGCTTACATCCCATGCGCTCCTTCTCGAGCAGAAGGGTTCTGCCTTCCCCTGCCAATACCAGGGCCTGACAATAGCTTTTGAAGTCCCCCTCGCTGAAGGAAACGTCTGCAGGCAGGTGATCTTTTTCCCCATAAAGAGTCACCCCCACAGGTTCATATCTAAGCTCCAAATTTTCTACTAAGTCGCTGGAAACTTTCTGGAAGTCGCTCATGACAAACCTCGCCGATTCTGCTGCTTACTACGGGCTAGCTCCATTGGAATGATTCTTGAAATTACGAGAGTATTATTTATTACAATATTTTTGGATTGTTGGAAATGGTATCGTTAGCGAATGTTACTCTTCCGCCTCAGTATGTGAGAAAGTGCAGTGGAGGTTCTGATTGATGACATTTATTGCATGTCAGTCAACGGTCGGTTTTTTCTTCTCATAGTGCTGTGCGACAAAATATTTGATGAACTGGCGAACACTACCTGGAGCCCTGGTGAAGCGAACACCCATCCCACACGGAGGTATATCTTTCTCATCGCAGTGTACCTGCAACCAGGCCACTTCGACGCGGGCACTCAGAGTGCTATGATCGGGAGCCATGATATGAAGCATGAACCGCTCTTTCGGTCTCAATGGCTTCTCACAACGTATAAAGGCTCCATTGGCGCCGATATTTTCCATCTCTGCGACTATGCCCCCGTCGGTATGTTTAACCACAGCAGGCCAATCCACGGGTACCCTGCGGTGGCGGCGTCTTTCTCTTCCCATAAGCCACCTCCTTCACAATGGAGGGATTGTTTCTATTATTCTTTCTGGAACGTCCTCAAAACAATAGGAATGGCTTCTATCAGAGTAGATAAAACTTGTCAAGCATCCCGCTAAAACCATAAAATACGCCTTAACGTCTAGATAAAACACATAAAAAAGGCTGATTCTTTCTTGCCTCTGCCTTTGTTCTCTACTTGGAAATGGTTTCGTTGAAGGGCTCAACAATTGAGGATTATCATATGGTTTCGAGGAATGTATTGAAAATCACTGACACCGGGCCGGTCCAGTGCCGTAATCTGCGACCTCAATTCTTTTTACGCTTCCCCCTTTGAGAGTAAGAATTTTCATGAATCTCTTCGAGCCACAATTATAGGTCCACTTTTCTATAATAAACCCATTTGTTTTTATGAGTTCTTTCAGGTCCGGCTCACCACACTTCTGGAGCAACTCTATGGTGGGATCTCCGACACTGACTATTTCAGTTCCACACCGAATTGTCCGAGCGGAACTGCAATCCGCCACGGCCGGAACGAAAATCGCAACTGACACCATAATTGTCAGACCAAATATTCCTATCTTCATAGCTCGGTTCCCATTCTGGATCTGAGACACATAAGCTACCACACAAGTGTCTTAAACGTATATCAAAACTAAGAATTTAGCTTCCTAAAGTCAATCAGGGATGAGAGTAGGGTACGAAGTAGTTACGTTTGGTTTAAGCAAGTAAGTTCTTTACAAATGCAGATGTTGACTTGGGTAATTTTGGCGGTTAGTCTGTCGGTGCGCTCATAAAGGTCAACGCATGTTTGGCTTCCAGTGATAGTGAAGCTCCTTGCAGGGGAGACGTCTTGGTGCTAAAAAAATTATCTGCCAACAAGAAAACATTGTTTTTTAGCCTCTCCTTTACCATCCTGCTGTTGTCCTTTTCCAGTTGTGCTCCACGAAAAGATTACCGACTAAAAAGTGATTTCCAGCCAGAGGCAAAAAACATTATTTTCATGGTTCCAGACGGCATGGGTCTAGCCAGTGTCACTGCGGCGCGGATATTCAAGAATGGACCGAGTGGGCAGGGTCTCCATTTGGAGACCTTGGCTAACATTGGTTACCAAAGGACCCATTCTGCCAACAGGGCGACAACCGATTCCGCCGCGGGTGCCTCCGCCTGGGCAAGTGGGGAGAAATTCCGAAACGGGGAGATCTCCTGTCACGACGACAATCGGGATGGGAAGTGTGAACCCACACCTGTTTCCACTATTCTGGAATTGGCCAGGGAGAGAGGAAAGTCCGCTGGATTGGTTGCCACCTCTACTGTGACCCATGCTTCTCCTGCCGCCTTCGGCGCACATGTACCGAATCGTAAATGCGAGAACGAAATCGCACGGCAGTATATCCAGATGACCGGGGTGGAGGTTATCCTCGGCGGTGGCGCAGCGAAATTTAATGCCACCGAAGCCAATGTTGATGACTGTGGCACCTTCGGCGACTTCATTACAGATGCAGCAAGGAAAGGTTATCAAGTCGTTTACACTAAGAAAGCACTGGACGGTGTTGTGGCAAAGGGCTCAAGAAAGATTTTGGGACTTTTCGCCCCCAACGGAAAAACACCGGAGCTTTTTCGTGTTTTTCCCCAAAAGCACTACAGGGTAGATGAGCCGACACTTCCCCAGATGACAGCCGCAGCTCTTGAGATCCTGGAAAAAGACCAGGATGGTTTCTTCCTATTAGTGGAGGGATCCCAGATCGACTGGGCCGGCCATGATAACAACCTGGCGTATCAAATCTCAGAGACTCTCGCCTTTGACGAAGCGGTCAAGGCGGTTCTGGATTGGATAAATGAGGAGCAAAGGAGAAAGCTGGACACTCTCGTTATTATTGCCCCTGATCACGAGACCGGCGGCTTTGCCATTCGTGGTGCTCGCAAAGAGAATTACAAACCTGGTGATTTGGTAAAAGACACGTGGACTACTACGAAACACACGGCCGGGGATGTGGTAATTTGGAGTCAGGGGCCTGGAAGCCAGTATCTAGGAAGGGCCGTAGACAATACCGATCTGTACAAGGTCATGAGGAATGCTCTGCAGTAGATTGCAAATTTAAGAAAGAAGTCCTAAATCTACAATCCGCAATCCACAATCTAAAGGTGTCCGTATTTTTCTAATGCCTCAATGAGACCCATACCCTTGCGGATATCTTCTCTCGCCTTGGAGTCCTTGTCAGCCCATTTGGTAACCTGAGCTGTGATTTCGTCAACGAATGCGGCTGCAACGATAATCACCCCATCATCATCAGCGACAACTATGTCACCAGGCGTCACCGTCACCCAATCCTCCAGAGCTCCACGGACCCGGATGGGGACTTGACGATCGGATACGCGCCAGCGCCCGATAGCCTGGGCTGGCGTGCGGTAGCGCACCATCATGGCCAGTTCCAAGGTCCTCAGGTAAGCCACATCTCTCACCCCCCCGTCCACCACCACCCCAGCGCAACCTCTTGCTTTCATGGCCTCGGTCAGCAAATCGCCAAAGCAGCACACCCCTTGGATATCGTTCCCGGCCCATACCGGCACAACGCCAGGAACCATGGCATCTATGGCGGCCAGTTTGGCTCGATCGCCACCTCCCGACCAGCGGTGTGACTCCCCGGTAATTGTGTAGGCGGGACCAATGAATCTTACGCCCGGACCAGGTATGGGAAAAAGAGAGTTGTCCAGAATCGGCGGCAAAAGATCCATGGTATCGAACACATCAGAAATAACTGCCGTGCCGGCCTCCATCAAAGTATGCAGAGATACTTCCATTTGTTGACCTCCAGAGTTAGCTGAAATCCCAAACTCCAAGCACCAAATCCTAGGGTTTCAGGTGTCAGGTGTCAGGAAAAAGAAACATAGAAACTGAAACCTTAATCTTTGCGATTTATTGTCAGGAGATTATTCTGAATAAATCACTCTCATCTTAGCGTCAATTAATTCCTTATGAGTGAGGCGCAACAGATTAGCCAGTTTGTGGACCAAATAATCTTCATGTTTGTCAAGCTTGCCATCCGTATATATGACTTTCCATACCATCTCAATGATCTGGATCTTTTCATCCGTGGAATAGTTCTGATTAATAAGCCTGGAAAACTTCCACAAGTCTATACTTCTCTTTAACTCTTCATTCGCAGTTTCAATGAGTGCAGCAGCATGTTCATCGGATAGATTATAGTCTTTCTTTATAATATTTATGATCCTCTCTCTTTCTGACTCGCTGAACTCGCCATCTATATGAGCCATCTCGAGCAAAAGAGCACATGTTGCTATCCGGACATGATGAGATGTGGTTTCCTTCTCAGCATCAGAAATGTCACTCCTACTCTTGCCAAAAAATTTCTTCACGAGATCAATCATATCCTGGATTACCTCCTGGTACTAACGACCAATGCCAAAGGCGAAATCCCCAGTCCTAAATGCCTAAAATGTCTAAAGTGTCTAAAATGCCTAAAGTCCTTAGAAACAGTTCAAGTCGTTCAAATCGGTCCCTAGTGTTTAGTGCCTAGTTATTCCTGCTGCCGGCCTGTCCCGAGCTTGTCGCGGGGCTGTCAGCTGCAA
>PPDG01000388.1 GCA_002899795.1 Desulfobacteraceae bacterium
AAAGGTCATCGAAGAGCAACAATTGGGAATGGCAGGGGTCATTGATGCGAATACCGCAGCCCAATTGGGGCGGGTGTTGGGAGCCACCTACATGGTCACCGGCGCAGTTACCAGTCACCAACAAGGGCTAGATCTCAACGTCAAGATTATTGAGACGGAAAGTGCCGCCATCAAGGTGGCTGACCGGCTGGCGGCCGGAAGCGTTGGGGCCATGTCCAAAAAGATCCGGCCGTTCGTGGCCCAGTTGGTGAGCAAGTTCCCCTTGCGGGGATTCATCATCCACCAGAAGGGCAACACTTTCATCCTCGATGTGGGAAAATCTGCCGGGACACGAGTGGGTATGCAGTTTGAGGTATACCGGGAAGGCGAGATCTTCAAACACCCGGTATCGGGTGAGATTCTGGGAGTTGAAAAGATCCCCACGGGTAAGCTTCAGGTTACTGAGATTCAGGAGAAGTTGGCCTTTGCCAGAGTGGTCGAACAGAAAACCGACGAGACTGTATCGGTGGGCCACAATGTAGTTTCTATTGGAGCTGCCAAGTCCAGGACAAGCGGTCCCATTGTCGGCGTTCCATCTGCGGTGGGCACGAGCAGCGCCCTCCGTTTTGCCCAAGCCTGGGGCTTGGTTGGCATGGGCACGGGAGATTTTCAAAAGCCCTTCGGGATAGCGGCCGATGGTGCTGGCAATGTCTATGTGGCGGACACCTATAACAGCCGGATTCAGGTATTTGACACCAGCGGTACCTTCATGAAAAGTTGGGGACAGAAAGGAACTGGTTCCGGCAGTATGGCGCTACCGTACGATGTGGCTGTCGACGGTGAGGGCAATGTTTACGTAGCCGACACCTATAACATTCGAGTCCAGAAATTCGACCTCAACGGTGTTTTCCTGGGCCAGTGGGGCCAAAAGGGTACGGGGAACGGCGATTTCGCCTTTTTGAGTGGTATTGCTGTGGGCCCGGACGGAGCCGTTTACACCGTTGATGCCAAAATGAACCGGGTTCAGGTGTTTGACAACCAGGGCAGTTTCTTGCGCTCGTGGGGCCGTAAAGGAAAAGGTAGCGGCAATTTTGTTAAACCTATGGGGCTGACTGTGGATGAGAGCGGCAATGTTTACGTAGCCGATAGCAAAATGGGAAGAGTGCAGAAGTTCGATTCCCAAGGTCGCTTTCTCGCCGCCTTCACCGACAGGCTGCAGTATCCCGCCGATGTTGCCATTGACCCATCCACTGGAAATTTGTTGATACTGGATGCTGCCAGCCACCTGATCTGGGAAATGAGTCCAACCGGACAGAATCTCAGATCTTACGGAGGACCCGGGAGGAGTTCCGGACAGTTCGTCGAACCTTATGGACTCAGTGTAGACGGTGCCGGCAATGTCTTTGTGGCTGATACCGGCAACTCACGGGTTCAGAAATTTTCCCATTAATAATGTCAACCGGGTAAGATCAGCCGGTTCCCATTCAGCAAATACCTATCGTTTTCTACTAGCCCGGAGATTTAAGATCTACAATCTTCAATCTAAAATCTACAATCTAAAATGCCCCGCTCTTTCTTCACCGCTTTAGCAGATCGCATCAGCCAAAGCCATCGGCTGATTCTGCTGATAGCCGTCCTTCTCACCGGTATAGCAATCATAATCATCACCCAGCTTAGAATGGATTCTAGTCTGGACTCTCTCATGCCTTCCAAGGACAGTCATGCCAGAAAACTGCTGGCTGATCTGCTGGACGCGGGCCCTCAAGACGTCCTGGTAGTGGTTGTCAGCCTCCCTGAACCTGGAAATTTGGAAAGCGGCAAGCAGGTAGTCGATGCTTTCATTCAAGAAATGGCTTCTTTCCCGCAGATAGGGCATCTGGAAGCCAAGGTAACCACCCAGCAAAAGAGATTCTTCTCCGAAGTCTTGCTGCCACACGCCGGTCTGTTTCTCTCAGAACAAGAGCGTATGGATCTCCTTGACCGGCTGAGTGATGATTCCATTCACCGTCAGGTGCGAGAAAACAAGCGGCTCTTACTGATGCCGATGCAGGGTGTGGTTCAGGAAACGATTCTCAGAGATCCCCTGGGTTTGCGCCACCTATGGCTTTCCCGTTGGTTCCCCCAACGTTCCTTCGCTGGCCTTGACCTGGAGGATGGTTATCTGGTGGATAAGGACCGCCGCCATCTTCTGGTGTTCATACGGCCTGAGGAATCAGCGCGAAACATCACCTATACCAAACAGCTCATGGCCGCTGCTTCGACTGCAGCTGAAACCGCCATTCGCAACTGGCGAGACTCCCATCCCGGTATGGCTGCTGCCCCGGTCGTAACCTTTGCCGGTGGATATCCCATTGCCCTTGAAGACGAGGCCCTCACCCGCAAGGATTTGCAAAGTAGCTTTATCATTTAACTCATCGGAGTCAATCTGCTCTTTTTTCTTGTTTTTCGGCAATTACGTATTCTCTTCCT
>PPDG01000243.1 GCA_002899795.1 Desulfobacteraceae bacterium
CAGGGTGGGGAGTCCAAGCGAAGCGCGGACAATTTTGGTCATTGTTATTTGTTTGATATTTGATATTTGAGATTTGGAATTTTTAGTCACTCCAGCAGATTTCCGCATGAAGGAAGGACGCCAAAAACCCCCTCTGGGGGTGGCTCAAAGTCGGGTCCTCAGGGCCCGGATTCTCTACTCATTAGCCTTCTCCCAGCGGTCAGGAGGATTGAGAAGGTATTGCCGCATTTGGTTGGAGTCAAGTGTGTCATAGATTACACGGTGGCGGTTGAGCTCTTCTAAGGCCCTTGTTAGAGCCTCCGGACTGTCATTCCAGAATGAACCCGCCGACTCAATGGTAACCGGCGTACCGCTTTCGGCTAGGGTACAGATGAGAATGTAGGCCGAGGTAGCCTCCACAGACAAATCTAAGGCGAAAATTTTCCGATTCATCAGCATGAGAAAAGAATCTCCTTGTTTTCTGTCCACTGTCAAAGGCTATAATAAACACTTAGGAGACGCAAGGGAAGGTGGCCCACCAACTTCCCGGGGAAAAAGTGGAAAAAACTACCGGACCGGAGCCCTGCTTCTGCTGAGGCTTGGGACAAGGCTTGTCTTGCTGATAGCCGCCTTGGATAGATCATTTGTTGTTGCTAGTATTTCGGTTATTTAGTATGTTTTTTCCATATTTAAAAGCTTCAGGACAAATCGAGCCGAGAAAAACAAAGGGTTTCTTCACGGGAATGAACCATGAGAAATGTCTATGATAATATCCTGCAGTTGATCGGCAACACCCCTTTGATTCTCGTCAGCCGCCTCAATCCCAATCCCAACGTTGATATTTACGCTAAGCTGGAGTCTCAAAATCCCGGCGGTTCAGTCAAAGACCGCATTGCCCTTCAGATGATAGAGGACGCTGAACGGCGAGGCGAACTGACTTCCGAGAAGACCATAATCGAGGCCACCAGCGGCAATACCGGCATTGGTATGGCAATGGTTGCTGCAGTGAAGGGTTATCGTATCTCTCTAGCGATGCCCGAAACCGCCAGCCAGGAGCGCCAGAAGATACTGAAAGCCCTGGGGGCCGAAATCCTGCTGACTTCCGGAGCTCTGGGTACGGATGGTTCTATAGAGAAGGTCTACGAATTAGTCCGTAGGTTTCCTGATCGCTATTACATGCCTGATCAATTCAACAATGAAGACAATTGGAAAGCACATTATAATACCACCGCCCCAGAAATCTGGGAGCAAACCGAAGGCAAGGTGACTCATGTCATAATGACTTTAGGGACAACCGGCACTGCTATCGGTGTCACCAGACGCTTGAAGGAATATGAGAAGAATGTCCAGACCATTGCCGTAGAACCCTATATGGGGCATAAAATTCAAGGCCTCAAAAATATGAAGGAGTCCTACGTGCCGGGCATATTCGACAAAGAAATCATGGATGAGATCGTCCATGTCGAGGACGCGGAGGCCTTCGAGACTGCGAGGAGATTGGCTAGAGAAGAGGGTCTTTTTGTGGGAATGAGCGCAGGGGCATCCATGGCGGCGGCGCTTCGTATAGCCAGCGATCTGACGCGAGGAACCATTGTGGCAATTCTCCCCGACGGCGGTGAACGCTATCTGAGCACTAACTTGTTTACCACCTTAATGGAACCTGATTTCCGCTTTTACAATACGTTTTCCCACCAGAAAGAAGACTTCAAACCCATCTCGGAAGGCAAGGTCTCCCTTTTTACCACCGGGCCGTCTGTGGGCGAATCCCTCGATATGACAGAGAGTCGCCGCTCTGTGGTAGCTGATCTGCTGCGGCGGTATCTGGAATACAAGGGTTTTGAGGTAAACCAGGTGGTCAATATTACCGATATGGGGGAAAAGGCCCTACTGGACCCTGCTCGAGCCAATTCTGATCTTGACGCTAATGCCAAGAGATACATGGAGATTTGTCGCCGGGATTTGAGTGTCCTGGGAGTACAGCCTGCCACTTACTATGCGCGCACCAGCGACCATGTTGACGATATCTTGGACATCAGCAAAAGCCTGATGGAAAAGGGTTTTGCCTACGAGAAATTGCGGTCTATTTATTTTGACATCTCAAAATTTTCGGACTACGGCAGACTATCTCGAGTGGATCTGCAGAAAATCAGACTCGGGAAGACGGTTGATCTTGAAGCGTATGAGAAGCTGAATCCCCGGGACTTTACCTTACTCAGACGCGCCACCCTGGCAGAGTTGAAGCGTGGGATCTATCTAAAAACCTCCTGGGGCAATGTGCTGCCATCTCTACACCTTGAGACAGTAGCTTTGGCCATGAAGCAGCTGGGGGAGACCATAGACATCCATATCAGCAGCTTGGACTTTTTATTCCCCCACAATGAAAACGAGATTGCCATTGCCCAGGCCGCGACCGGCAAACAGCTCGCAAACTACTATATCCATTGCGAACGGGTGTTGTTGGACGGCAAAAAGATGTCCAGAGAGGGAGAGGGCAGGGTGACGGTGCAGCAATTGTTACATGGCGGCCACAGCGGTAGACAAATTCGCTATTGGTTGCTGGCTACCCATTACCGCAAACCTTTGCATTCCGACGAGGGCCGCTTACAGGAGGCTGCTCGGGGTTTGGAGCGGCTGGATGAATTCAGTCAGCGGTTACAACATGTGGTTACAGGCGAGGCTGCCGAGGAGGTCGACCAGTTCGTCTATGAAGTTGAGCAGAATTTTGATCAGGCCATGGGGGACGATCTGAACGTCTCATCGGCACTGGCGGCAGTTTTCGGTTTTATCCGTAAACTCAATCCGTATCTATCTGATGGCCGTATAAGCGAAAGTCAAAAGAAAACAGCTATTGCGGCTATGGAACGGCTTGATTCTGTATTAAATGTCTTACAATGCCTAGAGCCTGAGCTGGATGAAGATACCTGCCGACTCCTGGAAACCAGAGCTGAAGCCAGGCGAAACAAGAGTTGGGACGAGGCCGATCGGTTGCGTTTGGAACTTTTGGAGAGAGGGGTTAAGGTTATCGATACCCCAGAAGGCACACGCTGGAAGCGTATTGAGTGAGTGATCCCTTCTTTCACCTTCCTTCCCGTAGTTGACGTATCTCCACATCAGATCCGTTGCTCACCACCACTATACGAATGGAGACCTGTTTTTGCTGACCAGGATTGGCCAATTTCTGGCTCTCCACTTGGCTCTGGTCGAGGTGGCCAATCTTGTGCAATTCCCGGAGCAGATGGGGCAAACGTTGGCCCGGAACCTGGAGCTGGAATAAACGAGCTGATCTGGCATGGGGGGAGCGGCTCGACTCTCTTTCCGGCAGCGGTGGTCTAGTAAACGAGCGCAGCATTGACTGCAATTCTTGATCTGCCCTGGAGAAGTCCTTGACCCTTAGGACCATAACCGGAACAGAGGAACCGGGATCTCCCTTCCTTATTGTAAGGGTTTCTTGGGACTCCTCGGCAGGGAGGGTGCTAGTCGCTACATTTTTCCGGGAGCTGGGGAAAAGTGATTGCCAAGGGTACTGAGACGGCATCACCTGCCAGAGGACAACAGAGATAAGTAACAGTAAAGCTGCACCCACCCCCATGGGAAGCCAGCGGGGGAGGTTGGCAGAGAACCAAAGAGGCTGACGGAGGCGACGATTTTTCAACCTTGCCATTACCACGGCACTGAGATGTTCTGGAGGATCAAGGTTCGGCAGTTGTTGTAAGATTTCTTGGGTTTTCTGCAAGGAACTCCACTTGCGATAACAGGGCAGACATTCTTTGAGGTGGTGCTGTAGTTTTTCGCGCTCTCTCAGCGACAGGTCGCCGTCCAGATAAACGTTGAATTGTGATTGATACTTCCCGCAGTTCATTTGGTTACTCTAGCTTTTCTGAGAGGCAGTCCCGCATAGCAGCTCTGGCTCGGTGTAGACGTGATTTCACTGTGCCTGGCCTTAAAGAGAGCATCTCACTCAATTCGTCATAGGAAAAACCCTGTACATCCCGCAATACCAGTATCTGTCTGGCCTGGGGTGGTATTTGGTTGAGGCATTCCTGCACTTGGGCGGCCAGGTCTTTCGCCATCGTCCATTGTTCGGGAGTAGGAGAACTATCGGCCAGTCCCTCTGGACTTTCCGACCCCGTGTTTGCTCCGTCATCTGCTCTTCTCGTCTGTCTGGCAAAAAAATTTCTTCTCGACAGGTACTTGATGCGATTTCGCGCCTGATTGAGGGCGATGCGATAGAGCCAGGTTGAAAACTTGGCTTCACCCCGAAAACTCCGTATCCCCCGGAAAGCAGCAATGAAAATATCCTGGGTTAAATCTTCAGCTTCCCCTTCACTTCCCAGCATGCGATAGGTGAAATTGTAGATTTGTTTCTCATGTAGTCGCATCAGCTGGGCAAAAGATTCCCTATCTCCTCGCCGGCAACCATCAACGAGTAGCTGTTCTTCCTGACGTTTAACGCCTGAACTGTGTTGAGCCAACGATTCTGTACCCATTTATCGAGATTAGACAACAATGATTTGAAAAAGTTCTACTAAACCCTAACATTGCATACCCAAACCGGTAAAAATCGCTGCGCTCGCGTGATAATGCTCCATCTGCGAGCATGCTCGGCTCGGACACGATCTCACGTACGGTCAAGTACTGTTCATCCTGTCCCAGCCTGCGCGTGCCCACATTTGGCGCACCCTGACGCGTTTTTCCTTGGCGTGGGTATGCAACGTTAGGGTTAACATACTGATTCTATTGAAAAGATCGGGCAATCAGCAAAATTCGTGAAACATCCAAGCCAAAGGATCATATAATAATTGGCCGAATTATTTCAAGGAGTGACGAACAAAGGAGTTTGCCCAAAAATGCCAATTGCGACCCAGACACAGGGAAAGGCTACTCTACAACGAGCAATTGAATCCCGCTAAAGCAGGATTCGAAATGTAAGGAAGGTTCCAATTTTGTTGAAATTAGCTCGCTAACCCCAGTCCGTCCTTGCGGACTGGGGATTACACTCGCTGGCGCATTTTCGCAGCATTTTATGGCAATGTTCCTGTTAACAAAGCACCACATCTTCATGCATGCCCTAGCGAGGCTGAGATACCTCAATGCAGGTTGCTCAAATGCTCGTTGTTTCGCAGCCTACCCCTATGCCTTTGCTGGTGTCTCTTCTGAGTGACTGCGGAAGGTCTGTGCCACTTCCCCGGCTGTGGCTGGGGGAGCCCCTGGCCCCGTTCCGCAGGAACGGGGAACAGGGAGGGGGTGCCTTCCCCCGGTCACAGCCGGGATTGAAGTGACCAGACCGTGAGCTTTGGAACGACAGAAGAGACACCTGATAAGGCATTTTCATTTCAATATCAGGGCAAGTTGCCATGTGACCTCAGCTGTCAATTTTTGGGGAAACTCCTGGTGATAAACAGAGGGGAGCTTGCGTGGGCTATAAAGCTTTCTTGTGGTGGGGGATGGATCAAAAGTCAGCCAGAGTTTCTTTCCCCAGCGACTTGAGATAAGAGGTGTCATTCAGGTAGGATATGATCCATTGTCTGTTCCGGTAGACAAAAAGATTGGTAGAGGCGGTGTCCTGCTGAATACGCCAGAAGTGGCTGTTGTCCAGCCCTAGCAGGGCACAACAGATCACCTTGTTTGGCACCCGGTGCGCAACTAAAGCAAAATTCTCATCCTGATGTTTTACCAATAGGTCTTCCAGGGCAGCCATAGTGCGCGATCGCACCTCATCAAGACTCTCACCTCCGGGAAACAGGACCTTGTGAGGTTCACTGAGCCAAAGGGCATGTAGTTCGGGGTATTTCTGCTGAACCTCCTGGTTGCCTAGTCCTTCCCATTCTCCGTAACTGATGTCGATTATGGCGTCGAGGGGCGTTACAGATATATCATGAAATTTAGCTATATTATCGGCTGTCTCCATGGAGCGGGAGAGGGGGCTGCTGTAGACAGCGTGAAGGGTTTCGTCTTTGAGTGTCTCTCCAGCCAGGTGTACCTCACCTTTCCCGGTCTCATCCAAAGGGATGTCTGCCCGGCCGCGAAAAATCTCACCCACGTTCCAGGCTGTCTGGCCGTGACGCACCAGGTAGACTCTGGACATTACTCAGCCCTCCATATCTGAGAGACCCTTGATGTGCTGGTGCAGTTCTCTGGTCTTTTCCTTCCTGGCTCGGTCACGATCTTTGACGAGTCGTTCGAGATTCTCCTCCACCGTGATCAATTCGGGATCAGCAGGGTTTCTCCCCTGAAGATGGGCGTCGATAAGGATTCGATAGTCGCGGATCATCTGGCCAATGAGCGCAATCGGGTACTCGCGGCCCTGGACTTTCAAGGTATGCAGGCCCAGATCAATGTAGTTCTTAAATTCCTCGCCTTGAATGGCAAAAGCTACATTGGGATTGTGGCGAATTTGTTCATTCACGGCATTGATTTCTTTGTTGCTCTTGCCTTTACGCCGCATTAGTTTTTCTCTTTGGGCCTCAGTCAGCAAGCAGAAACGGTAGCAGCTCCCACTCTTGTCAGGCCAACCCTGATATTCAATGATTTCGTGGCCGTCCTCATCCGTGTAAACCTTTTTGACATAAGAATCACTGGTTATTTCGTGGAACAGGCAGTTCCCTACACCGCCGATGCAACGGTTGCCATGGATGAGTACTTCGGTTAAGACGCCAACTTCGTCTGCCTCCTTTTTAAAGCGGCCCACCTTTTCCAGGGTGTTGATCTCCGTGGAGGCCACAACCTGAGTAGCACCAGCCTCCCGGTAGTATTCCATTTCTTCCTTGGTACGGATATTACAGCCAACACTGGCGTGGATGGTCAGCTCAGGGTGATCGCGTTTGATCAGCCGCATCAGTTCAGGGGTTTTGGCGATCACACCTTCCGCACCCCATTGAGCCCACTTGGAAGCCTTGCTGAGGACGCGGAAGAATTTTTCTTCAGAAACGGCGGTGTTGATGGCTACCCTAACCTTGCCACCATAGTCGGCAGCAATATTAATTGCCTCTTGGATCTGGCTATCTTCCAATTCCCAGGCGCACTTCCTTCGGCTGAATCCCTTTGCTCCGACATAGACAGAATCAGCACCACTGGCAAAAACCTCTGCCACCATTTCAAGGCTGCCACCTGGAGCCAGCAACTCATTCATGGTAAAAAGTCCTCCTCACTTTAAGGTTGCTAACCTGAACCTCAACATCGGTAGGCGTTTAGAAAATCGGCCCAAATCGGCACGAACAGTCCATTTTAGCAACCGCCTAGAGCTCGTGATAATTATAACAATTCTAAAAAATAGTGCAACAACTGTCAAAGCCTTTTTAACTAAAAAAGAAAAATCTTTCCATGGGACAGTGAATTGAAAGCCACTGTACTTCAAAACAGGTCAAAAAAAAAGGCGGTCCTCAGAAAGGACCGCCCCCAGATAGAAAGGAAAAAGCTTAACCCAGATATTTCATGAATTGCTGTCGCGAGACCACGAAGATGGGTGTGCCACCTGGCAACCGCAGGGTGTTGGTTCCGAGTCGTACCTTAACGGTACGTCGCAGGGGCCGACACCCGAGGACGCCAGGAAGGATGGCCATATCCGTGGTCGCAGCAAGTGATTCATGGAATATCCGGGTTAAGGGTTGTTGACCACCGCTGCCAGACTAATGTTCCCTACATCAGTTCTGATCACGAGGGTTCGGTTAACGAGTTCCACCTCCCGAACCTCAATCCATTTGCCATCAAGTAAAACCGTCTTGATCACGCCGTCTCTGCTCAAACAGTTGAGCTTATGAGCAGCGAGAGTGTTTGCAATTATCTTGCTCGTATGAGTAATTTCCTTGGCGTAAGCTTGGGAAACCAGATTGCCTGGCTGAGTCCAAGTAAGAGAGAGGGTGACTATCACCACGAACGTAAGCAAGGTGATGAGCGCGCCATGCGTTTTCATAATCTTCTCCTCATCCAAACAGGTTCATATTTCTACGCCACTTGATTACCAAACAAGGGCTATGCCATGGAAAAAAAGAGTGGAAATGTTAACTCCAGGAAGGAAGTTATGTTATGGGTAGGCAAAAGTTAAATAATGCTAATATGTTATAGGTGCAGCAGCACAGATGGTGAAGTAAGAGCAGCATTCAGTAGGAGGCCACCAACGAAGCACTTTAGTGCACAATTAGATGTCAAAATGTATGGTTTTGTGTACGTCCTGGCATGGCGCAAAGAGCATCCTTCGACCATTCGATGAACTCCCCGGGACCCTTCGACAAGCTCAGGGCAAGCTCGCCCGGGACAGGCAGGGGAGGCAAGCTCCCCGGGACTATGCCCGGGACAGGCAGGACAGGTAGGCAGAGCGTCATAGGATACAAAGTCACTATGCCGTGATGTCATTCATAGTCACTCAGCCACCAAAGGTGGCCGTCATAACGCTTCGCTGTCACTATGCCTTCGGCGTCATTTATTATCATTAGGTGACTACGCGCCCCTGTCACTCATAGTTATTTGTTATTATGGAGCCCGAACAACCTAATGACGGGCGTAAGCCCACATGACTTAATGACGGCGAAGCCAAATGACTCTTGGCTGCCCGTTGCTTTCTGCTCGCCTGTCCCGTTTCTCCCGCCCGAAGAGACGGAGAGTTTGTCTTGGGGTCGGGGCTGTCGCCTGGTTTGCGGCACTGCACCATGCTTGTTTTCAATTAGTCGACAACCTCTGCTATTCCACTGAGCCTCATAAAGTAGGTGAGGATTTCCGTGTCGGGAAAACGATCCTGGATCAGAGCCTTGGCAACACGGAGATCTTCTCGATGGGTGGCAAGTTCCTCTGGACTATCGATGACGTCTTCTAGACCATAGGCCCCACAGTCCTCGTGGTTGATGAGATAGAACTGGCGCACCCCGTGGAGCTCATAGGCAACGTTAAGCTGTTCCAGAAAGAACTCTCGATCCCGAGCTTCCTTGGGCTGGGCCAGACTCTTGATCGCTCCACCTACCCGAATGACATCTGCTCCATCCCCGTCCAGTTTCTGCTCAGCAAAGAAGTTTGCGAGTGATTCATGAAGGCGAAAATCCATGCAATAGACCAGACAAGCTCTACATTCTGCCATAGCGTTTCATCCTTTCAGTGGTATGCGGGGTCAACGGAAATATTTCCAGAACGAAGACAGTGAACAAACAGGTGCAGGACCCAAGAACTGCTTCGACGAATCTGGGAGAGTTTACCCTAAGTTGATAAACACATGCAAGAGAAAGGAACCTCGGGAGTTTTCCCACACCTTTCAGGAAGCTCTAGCAAATTTAAAGGTTGAATATTTTCTCAAATGGGGTAAAAGAAACCTTTGACTTAAAGCAGGGTCTTACTTTGATTAGGATAAGGAGCGAGCAATAATGCGCATACTTTCAGGTATTCAACCGTCAGGCAGTCTGCACATAGGTAACTACTTCGGCATGATGAAGCCCATGATTGAGTACCAAGAGGTGGACGAGCTTTATTGCTTCATCGTCAATTATCACGCCATGACTTCAGTGACTGACGGCAAGCAACTCGCCAAAGGGACCGTTGATGCCGCTATGGACTTCCTTGCTCTAGGGCTGGATCCGGCTCAGGCTATTTTCTGGGTACAGTCGGACGTGCCGGAGGTGACGGAATTGACCTGGATACTCAACAATGTCACCCCGGTGGGGCTTCTGCTCAGGAGCCACTCCTATAAAGATAAAATAGCTCAAGGGTTGTCTCCAAATCATGGACTTCTTTCTTATCCCGTATTGATGGCCGCAGATATTCTCCTCTATCAATCGGAAAAAGTTCCGGTGGGACAAGATCAACAGCAGCACCTTGAGATCGCACGTGACATCGCCATCAAATTCAACCATTTGTTCGGAGAGACTTTTGTCATCCCCGAGGCGGAGATTAATCCGAATATACCCACAGTATTGGGTTTAGACGGCAGGAAGATGAGCAAGTCTTATGACAACACCATTGAGATCTTTACGGCAGAGGATAGTCTCCGAAAAAAAATCGCGGGAATCGTCACCGATTCCACTCCCGTGGCAGATCCGA
Organism: Desulfobacteraceae bacterium; assembly: GCA_002899795.1. Taxonomy (GTDB): domain Bacteria; phylum Desulfobacterota; class Syntrophobacteria; order BM002; family BM002; genus BM002. Next base: position 9,997 of record PPDG01000243.1, read on the forward strand.
AGGACCCAGACAAATGTAATCTCTTCGCCATTATTTCCCTGTTTCTGAGTGAAGCTGAAAAGACTGACCTGGCAGAACGTTATCAGAGAGGGGGGCTGAAATACAATGAGGTCAAGAATGAACTCTTCGGCCGGATATGGGAATTTTTCGGGTCGGCGCGAGAGAAGCGGGAACAACTGGAGCAGGCCCCTGACCATGTTCGGGAAATTCTGAAAGTCGGTGCTGAGAAGGCCAGGGCAAAAGCTCTTCCAATCTTGGAACTGGCCAAAGAGCGGGTAGGATTGGGCTACTGATTAGCCCGGTGTTTCACGAATCCGCCTAAGGCGGGCCGCGGATATTAGTGTCCAGCCGACACTCTGGATGGACGCTCGCTGATCTGGCAAGGCATGTTTACGCTTACCAGGATCATTCCCCTTCAAGCTGACCTATCTCCTCCACTTTTCGTTGTGTGTACCAATCAAGCTGACGGCAGATTCCGCGAATTATTTTCACATCTCGAGCCCGAAGTCCAATCCGGGAGAAGAAACGTCTGATGTTTTGCATCCAGTAGTCCGGGTTGTCTGTATTGATGAAATTGATCTTTATGAATGTTTCCTTCAAGTGTTCATACATCCCGTCAAGCTCACGCCGAGTGGCCAGCCGTGGTTCAAACTGATCGGTTGGCTTGTCGCCTGCTATCATAAGTTCGTAACAGAGTATCATCACTGCCTGTGCCAGATTCAATGAGGAAAAATCCGAGGTGGGGACCGTGACCACAGCGTGGCAGTAACGAAGCTGAGCGTTGGTAAGTCCCCGATCCTCAGGTCCGAATAGCAGGGCAACCCGATTGTTGGTACAGATGGGTACCAGCTTTTCCGCCATCTCCCGGGGTGTTTTAAGCTCTTGACGTTGCCCGCCAGTTCTGGCGGTGGTTCCCACAATGTAATGAAAAGGCTTCAAGGCTGCGCTCAGATCAGAATGGACCTCCATATTTTCCACCAGGTCAGCCGCGGCATGGGTGGCCATCTTAAGGATGCGGGTAAGGTCGCAGTCTTCCGGCGAAACCAACATCAGCCGGGAGATTCCCATATTGCAGGCTGCTCGCACCGCTGCTCCTATATTCTCAGGAAACCGAGGCCGGTGCAGGATGATGGTAACGTGATCAAGGAAATTGATGGAATTTATCATGGACTACCTCGCCAGTGCGACTTGCCGAGAAGGTAGTATACTCCAGCTCAGCCTGGATGAGAAGTCAGTCCTGCGCACCCCTTGTTGACAGAGCTCGCAGCTCTTTATTAGAATAGGAGCGATCTATCAGCGCTGACTAAATAACAGCCTGCCTCCAATAGCACGAAAGGTTGCGCTGACAATATGACTCTCCGGTTGTTAATTTTTGCCACCCTGGCCGCCATCCTCTCTTTGTGTATGAGTTTGAACACCCACAATGCGGCCGCGATGGAGGGTAAGACCATGCCGTCGGAACAAATTCGTGAGTCGGTGATTGCCGGATCCTGGTATCCGGGCAATGCTTCTCGACTGCAGCGGGAAGTCCAGGACTACCTGAGCCAGGCTTCAACTATTGATCTCAAAGGACAACTAATCGCCCTCATAGCTCCCCATGCTGGATACCGCTACTCTGGACAGGTGGCTGCTTACGCCTACAAGCTGTTAGGAGAGAGGAAATTCTCCAGCGTTGTGGTCATTGCCCCCAGCCACCGCTCCTATTTTAAGGGTGTATCCGTGTATGATCGAGGTGGTTATCGTACGCCATTGGGTGTGGTACCCTTGGACCTAGAGTTAATTTCGGCAGTGAAACATAGAGAAAGCCGCATAGAGTATGTCCCTGAGGCCCATAGTCAGGAACATTCGCTGGAAATCCAACTTCCCTTTTTTCAAGTGCTCATGCCTGATGCCAAGCTTGTTCCCCTGGTCATGGGAAACCAGGATTTTGCGACCTGCAAGTGGTTAGCAGAGGCGGTGGCCGACTGCGTTGAGGACAGATCGGTTCTGGTAGTTGCGAGTTCTGATCTCTCCCACTTCCACCCGTATAAACAGGCAAAACGGTTGGATCAGGTGGTGGTGGACAAGGTGAATGATTTTGATCCACAAGGCTTGAGCGATGATCTAGCCAATGGGCTGTGTGAGGCCTGTGGCGGTGGCCCCATGGTCACTGCCATGCTTATTGCCCGCCGCCTGGGGGCAAACAAAAGCCGGGTACTTCACTATGCCAACTCTGGTGATGTTACTGGAGATCACAGTGGTGTAGTGGGTTATATGGCTGCTGCTCTCTGGGTCGACTCCAATAAATCCAAAGGGGAGGAATCCAAAAATAAAAGAGGTGGAGTAAATTTGGGGCTCACCTCTGAGGAGAAAGCGCAGCTGCTTGAAATTGCTCGGGATGTGGTAGAGTCCCACTGTCGCGGTGAGAAAACGCCTGAATTCGTGGTTGACTCTCCAACTCTGAAAGAGGTTCGAGGAGCGTTTGTGACTCTCCATAAAGAAGGCAAGCTCAGGGGCTGTATCGGTCACATTCGCGCCAAAGAGCCTTTGGTCAAAACAATTATCGAAATGGCCGAGGCCGCAGCTTTCCAAGATCCCCGGTTCCCGCCGGTATCCTCAAAGGAATTAGGACTGCTTGAGTATGAGATTTCTGTTCTCACCCCACTCCAGCGGATTAAAGAAGTGGATGAAATAGAAGTTGGCAGACACGGCATTTACATGAAACGGGGCAGTTGCAGTGGATTACTCCTGCCACAGGTGGCGACAGAATGGGGTTGGGATCGCACCACTTTTTTGGAGCACACCTGCACGAAGGCCGGCCTGCCAGAGGATGCTTGGAAGGATAAGAAGACAGAGATCTACATCTTCTCCGCCGATGTATTCTCCGCCGATGATTTATGATGCTTTCGGCTACCGACAACAATCTCTCTATTTCTTGCCCTGACAATATGGCTGAGATACTGTCCCCAGAACCTGGGATGAGAAACCATGAGTGACAGTATTAGCAGGCGAGATTTTTTAAAACAGTGTGGGCGTTGTGCCCTTCTGTCTGCCGGCCTGGAAGCCGCTATCTTGATGACGGCCACCTCCCAACCGCAAGCTCTGGGCTTGAAAAAGGGCTACCTCGGTCGCAAACTCTCTCCATTTTATACCCCACTGGAAGATGGTCGCATTCGTTGCGAACTCTGTCCGCACGCCTGTGAAGTAGATCAGGGGGAACGGGGATATTGCGAGGTTCGGGAAAACATCGGTGGGCGCTATTACTCGCTGGTTTACGGCAATCCATGTGCAGTGCATGTTGACCCGATTGAGAAAAAGCCATTTTTCCATGTGCTCCCTAAGAGCCGCTCTTTTTCCATTGCCACTGCAGGGTGCAATTTCGACTGTAAGTTCTGTCAAAACTGGGAGATTTCCCAAGCCAGGCCGGATGATACTCACAATTACGAAATGACGCCAGAGCAGGCGGTCCAGTTAGCCGGCCGTTACCAGTGCCAATCCATCGCCTCCACCTATGTGGAACCCACTGTGTTCACAGAGTACATGATAGATATTGGTGTGCTGGCCAAGCAGCAAGGGTTGTTGAAGGTCATGCACTCCAATGGCTACATCAACGCTACCCCGCTTCAAGAACTGGGTAAATATCTGGACGCGGCCTGCATCGATTTGAAGGGCTTTAACGAATCGTACTATAGAGAAATCACTGAGGGAACCTTGGAGCCCGTGCTGGAGACACTTAAAAGGCTCAAAAGCTTGGGTATTCATACTGAGATCGTTAATTTGATGGTAACGGGTAAGAATGACGACATGGACCAAGTGGCTGCCATGTGCAGGTGGATTAAGGATGAGTTGGGGCCGGATGTGCCTTTGCACTTTAGCAGGTTTTATCCCCTATACAAGCTGAAAAGTCTGCCCCCAACCCCGGTGTCTACCCTGGAGCGAGCCCGAAAAACGGCTTTGCAGAGTGGGCTCCATTTTGTTTACATTGGCAATGTCCCCGGCCATCCCGGCGAACACACAGATTGTCCAAAATGCGGTACCAGACTTATCCAGCGCCGGGGTTACAGAGTTGAAGTCCTACATCTTAAAAAAGGCCGCTGTGACAAATGTGCTCAGCCCATACCGGGTATTTGGGATCTTTCCCAGAGAACCTAGGCTCCGTTTGTTGGGCTAGGTGTTTGGGTGCTGAAGAACTCATTGGCAAGCTCGGTCGCTTTCGCCACAGAACCGGCATTGTGGACCAGCCTCCATAAGGTGTGGCCGAAGGCGTAATTTTTGGCAAAGTAAAAAGTGAATCGTTTGAGGAGGGGAAAGGTATATTCAGGTTCAAAAGAAGTTTCCAAGAGAGAGACAAAACGGTTGTAGGCATCAGGCGGTTCAGGCAGGCTCTCATGGTGAACATGAGATGAAAGGGAGGCGGCTATTTGGCGAAAAAGCCAGGGACATCGCACAGCAGCACGACCGATCATGACCGCGTCGCATCCGGTTCGCTCGAACATCCGCATGGCTGCCTCTGGCGAGTCGACGTCGCCATTACCGATAACCGGGATATCGATAAGCTCTTTGATTCTGCCGATGTATTCCCACCTGGCCGGCCTTTTGAATCGATCCTGTTTCAACCGGGGATGCACAGAAATCGCATCCACCCCGTTGTCTTGGAGCATCATACAAAACTCTTTCAGTGTGTCCCAATCGAGGGTCCAGCCCAAACGGATTTTTGCGGTAAGCGGCAAGCTCGTCGCACTACGGCTGGTCTTAACTATCACTTCAGCGCGTTTTAGATCTTTCATCAGGGAAATACCCCCGCCCCTTTTGGTTATGAGGGCAGTGGTGCATCCCATGTTCAAGTCCAGCCCATCTCCATTACATGATTCAATTTTTTCTATGGCGGTGGGTAGTTCGTCTGCAGACGAAACGAGCAATTGGTAAATGATTGGCCGCTCTCTGGTAGTACTGCGCAACCAGGGCGAGGAATCGGGGGTCTCTAAGGGAAGGGCCCGGGCGCTGAGCATCTCAGAATAATAAAGACCGCAACCGCCGTATTCAGCTATTAACTGTCGTAAGGCAGTGTGGCTCAGACCGCTCATGGGAGCCAGAATCAGTGGCGGGTCTACCCTGAGGTTCTTGATGTAAAGCGGGTCAGGTTGGATCAATGATTTCCTCCCGAAGTTTTGCGGCCATAGTGTAAGCGGGAACTGCGAATTAGTAAACCCTAACGTTGCAGACTTACTC
>PPDG01000247.1 GCA_002899795.1 Desulfobacteraceae bacterium
ATAGAGCATGGAGTGATTTGGGATTTGTCCTTCGGACTCCCACCCTTCGGGCGGGTTCCCGGTTTCGGATTGTGAACTTTGAAATCAGAAATGAACGATTTCAACGAATTTAACGACTCGAACGTCTTGAACAACGGACAACTGACGACGGACAACGGACGGGTACACAGGAAGAGGTCAAGGTCGAGTGACATTCTCGCGAGAAGTGATTCGAGAACTACTAGCCGGGTCAACCAAGCAGAGACTGGCTTTGAAGGAGACCTATGCTCAATTGCCGTCCACCCGCTGTCGGCGGCGGACACACTGCTGCTCCCTGTTGCCTGAAATGAGCCTGGTGGAGGCTCTGACAGCAGTTCAACTGCTGGTAGATATGGTGCCCGGGCAAAGGCGCCAGCTGAGTAGCCGGATGATTCACTACTTTTTTCTGAATCCGGTGGAAATTCTCATGTGTCCATTTTTAGAGAACCAGGAATGTCTAATCTACCAGGACAGGTTTCTCGGCTGTAGGGCCTACGGACTTTGGTCCAAAGGTTATTACCAACAACAGGCTGAGCACAGCCGGCAGGCAAAGGGTCTGAGCCAGGAACAGTGGCAGAGGTTGGGGGTTTCTCTGCCGCAGGCGGTGGTGGACTTCCATCTGCCCTATTGTCCATATGTGGAAGTGGAGGGAGAGGTGCCAGTGGATGATGAGCACCTCTTACATGCCTCGGATACGATAGAGGCCATTTCTGGACAGTTGGCGCCATGGCACGATTCCTTCCGCCAAAGATATTTATCTGATTTGAGCTTTTTGTTGGTTTCCAATGTACTGGGTTCGCAGGAGGCAATTCAGCTCAAGTTTGAGATCGTTCGTGATTTTCTCAGCAATGGCAAAAAGGAAAGACTCGCAAAGATAGTTGAGGACATATTTGATAAATTAGACGACTTCTTTGAAGACCTAAAGAGCTGAAGATACGAATAATTTGCAGATTTGTACCCACTTTATGTACGGGACGTTTTGGGTAAAGTGAGGAGACTCAGAATGATGTCCACTGGTATTTTATCCGACAGGATCTGTCTGATCACCGGCTCGAGCCGTGGGATCGGTCTGGGGGTTGCCCGGGTCTTTGCCGAAAACGGGGCCAGCGTCATTCTGCATGGAAGAGATGAAAACGTATTGCGCCGATCCTTGGCCGAATTGTCTGAACCAAAGCAGCACAGCTATATTACCGCTGATATAAATACTCCTGAAGGTACGGGAGTACTGGCTGCTGCGTTTCTCCGGCTGCACGAAAAGCTTGATGTGCTTATCCATAGTGCAGGAATTCTCGGCCCCCCTATGATTCCCTTGGCCGAATACCCGGCAGAGAGCTGGAAAGATGTTCTTCACCTTAACCTAACCGCCCCATTTCTAGTCACCCAGGCACTTCTGCCTGCATTGAGAAAAGGTGATTACCCATCGGTGATATTCGTTTCCAGTGGAGTAGGTTACCAGGGTCGGGCAGGCTGGGGTGCATACTCGGTAAGCAAGTTTGGCGTGGAGGGTCTCAACCAGGTATGGGCCGATGAGTTGGCGGCAGAGTCCATAAGGGTAAACGCAGTAAACCCAGGAGGAACACGCACCCAGATGAGAGCAGCAGGCTATCCCCAGGAAGACCCACTGACACTGCCGACCCCGGAGGAGATAGCACCTGTTTTTGTCTGGCTCGCCAGGGCTGACACTGCAGTCACTGGGCAGAGTTTGGAAGCCAGAGACTGGGTAGGAAGGGATCCAGCAATCTAGGCAGTACTATTTTCTCCACGCATGCCATATTCTAATCGGCTGTGCTGGTAAATAGGGTATGGTCCGTGGTCCGTAGTCCGTAGCAATTTGTTATTGTGGCTGGGTTCATTATAGTAGGTAAAAAACTGGAGCAACGGACGACTGACAACTGACATCACAGACGTTTTCTTGGAGCAAGAAGACTGAGCTGTGGCCCCTCTAGGCTAAAGACGGTGATAAAAGGATAACCGCATAGGAAGGCTGATGAATTGTGGCGAAGGTTCCTGAGCTTGACTTGGGTGAATGTGTCGAATGTGATGGCTGCGTAGAAGTCTGTCCTGAGGTATTTCGCCGCAATGAAAGCATGGGTTACATTGAGGTGATTGAATGTGAGAAGTACCCTGAGCTGGAGGTTCAGGACGCCATCAATTTCTGCCCCACCGGCTGTATTTGTTGGGTGGAAGAATGATAGTCAGGCAGGTTATTCAAGCTATAAAATCATCCTGGCCAGGTCTTCAGATCTGAAATCAAGTTGCGAAAATAGCTTTCGTTCAACACCTTTACAAATAGTAAAATTCATCCGCACCAGTTGGGAGAGTCTAGAATCATTTCTACCATAACGATCTATGATGTCGTGCATCCGCTCTGCCAGGGTGACCACAGAGGTGTGCAGTACCCTCTTATCAGCATAGTAGACAACTTCCTTCTCAGAATATACTCCATCAAGGGAATAATCTTTTAGCCAGACGTGCTCGCCCACAATGTCCGCGATTTCATCAAACTGGTGTTGCAGACATATCTCTTTGCCAACAGTGGCGTGGTCACCACCGCTCTGGATACACTGAGTTTTGGCGATGTCGTGTAGCAAAGCACCTGCCACCGCTTTCTGCACGGAAATCTTGACACCAGAATTAACAAGACCCGTAGAGATGACTCTCACGATGTCTGCAACCACAATGCTGTGCTCTCTGATGTTGTCCAACATCCGGTACTGGTCCATCAAAGCATGGCATTCTTTCTCTGTTGGTATCACGGTTTGACGTTCCTTCCTGGCATCATTTTACACATAATAATACTGATAAAGGATACCAGCAACGCCGTCCAGAACACAGCCTCTACACCCTTGCCGATGGATTCCCGGATGGCATTGAGGGCTGTGGAGGATAGTGACCCTACCATGTCCGGCTGCAGGAATTCCTGAAGACTGTGGGAGAGCTGGGCTGCCAGTTCTGGTGGAATCTCCGCCCGGAGTGGCGAATTCATAAGGCCATTGATGGCCTTGTCAAGATAATGAGAGACCATGGCCCCGGAAATCCCAATGCCTATGGTACCACCCAGGGTTCTGGCAAATTGCTGAGATGAAGTGGCAACTCCCAAGTCACTCTCAGGCAAGCTGTTCTGCACTTTTATCAAAGTTGCCACCGAAACAAAGCCCATACCAATACCAATTGGGCAAACCACTACACTAAAGTAGATTAGGCCAGTGGTAGCATCGAAGGTCAGGGTCAGAGCGATACTGATGAACATGAGGATAGCTCCGGCTACACCTGTCAGTTTCTCTCCAAGCCTGTTCACCACTAGGCCACATACCAGGGCACCGGCCGACCACCCCAAACTGAGGGGAACCATGACAAGACCCAATTCCGCGGCAGTTCTTCCCAGAGTGACTTGAATGAAAAGGGGAAGGAATGCCAGCAGGGAAAATATGGCAAAACTGCTGAAAAAAGCAGCGCCATTGGGGAGGGTAAACCCGGGGATCTGGAAAAAATGCAAGGGGAGGATTGGTTCTGCGGCCCGCCGTTCTGCGAACCAGAAAATAACGCCGGCCACAACCGCAAGAAAAAACAGACCAAGGAGCTCCGGAGAGTGCCAAGAGCGAGCTTCTCCGAGCAGGAGAAAAGCAAATAATAACGAAAGAATACAGATGGTCAGAGTGAGGGCGCCAAGATAATCAACAGTTGCGTCTGTTTTTTTGGGGCGTGATTCCTGGAAATACCTCACAATAAAGAAAACTGCCAGGCTGCCAACGGGTACATTAATGTAAAAGACCCACGGCCAGGTCAAATAGGTGACAATAAGGCCTCCCAGCAACGGGCCCATAACACTTGAAACTCCCCAGACAAAGCTGATAAGACCCATCATTCTACCGCGCTCTTCCGGAGCAGATACCTCCGAAACCACGATGTAGGCGAGAGCAAAATTGCCGCCCGCTCCGATTCCCTGGAGGGCGCGCAGGAACACGAGTTGTGGCATGCTATTGACCATGCCGGCGAAAACAGAGCCAATCAGAAAAGTTCCCACCGCGAGAACAAAAAGCTTCTTGCTGCTGTAGAGGTCGGCAAGCTTGCCGAAGAGGGGCAAGGCAATGGTTCTGGTTAGCATGTAGGCTGAAAATGCCCAACTGTAGAGTTCAAGCCCTCCCAGGTCGGCAACTATGGTAGGCATTGCCGCCCCAATGATGAGAGCATCCAGGGCGCCTAAGAAGACTGCCAAAAGGGCAGCGACCAGCACGAGAATTCGAGATTTTTTGGTCAATTCTACTGGCTCAGATAGGGAATTTCTCACAAGACGTAGCTCAGTTCCTGTACCATTGCCGTTCATAGAGAGAGGGGCGCGTACGGGTTTCTCTGAAAAGTCTTTCCAAAAAAGGCCGAAAGATCTAATATATCAGGTAAGTGCTCAGAGGTCAGCTTTCAGTTTCTCGCTTTGCGCCTGGCGCGCAGCCGATAGCATAGGGAAAGGCTGAGTGCTGACGGCTGAAAGCTGAAAACTTAAGAAAGATGAGAGTAAGACATGCATGAATCCGAGGGAATGCACTACGAAGGAACTATCATTCGGCCCCCAAGCGAAGCAATGAGTATACTCCTGCAGGTGACACTTGGGTGTTCGCACAACAAGTGCACTTTTTGTGGAACGTACAAAGACAAGCGCTTTACCATCAAGGATGACGATACCATTCTGGCCGACGTCCTGTTTGCCTCCAAATACATGCACAACCAGCATCGCCTCTTCCTCATGGATGGCGATGCACTGATAATCCCCCAACGGAAACTGGTGTGGATATTGGACACGATTCAGGAACACCTTCCTTGGGTGAGAAGGGTGGGGGCGTACGGTAATGCCAAGAGCATCAAGATGAAGAGCGACGACCAGTTGGCTCAGCTGCAGGAAAAAGGACTTGGTATTCTTTACTTGGGGGTAGAAAGCGGTGACGATGAAACCCTCAAGAAAGTTTGCAAGGGGACGAGTGCAGCAAACCTCGTCGAGCAAGGGAGGCGGGTCAAGAAAGCTGGGATCAAGCTTTCGGCAACGGTACTGCTGGGAATCGCCGGACGCTCAGATTCGCTCAGGCACGCCAAGGCGACGGGAGAACTTCTCAGCGCTATGGATCCAAATTATGTTGGGGCCCTCACTGTGATGCTTCTGCCAGGTACTCCCCTGGATGAAGATTTTAGAGCAGGTCGGTTCGAACTTCTTGACACGAGTGAGCTTCTTTTGGAATTGCGAGAAATGTTTCAACATACTCATTTAAATAGTGGACTTTTTATGGCCAATCACGCCTCTAATTATCTGCCCATAAAGGCAAGAATGCCCAAAGACCGGGAGAAAATCCTTGAGCTCATTGATGCGGCTTTGCGAGGCGAGGTTGATCTCAAGCCTGAATGGATGAGGGGGTTTTAGGTTGAGTCAGTTGAGCCAGTTAAGCCGGTTTGACTAGCATAACCGACCTAAACGGCAAAACGGGCTAAACAAACACGGGAACAAGCAATCCAAGTCATTACTTTGCTTGGGAATACCTGACCAAGACCATGGCGACTTCGAACTGGGCCAAAGCCATAATCCACCTCGATATGGATGCCTTCTATGCCGCTGTTGAGGTACTAGACAACCCTGACTTGCAAGGAAAATCGGTCATCGTCGGCGGTAGCAAGGAGAGAGGTGTGGTCTCGTCGGCCTCCTACGAGGCCCGCACCTTTGGCGTCCATTCAGCTCAGCCGATTGCCACAGCCATGAGGTTGTGTCCCCAGGGGATTTTCCGGCCGGTGAGAATGTGGAGGTATAAAGAGATTTCCCGGCAGATTTTTGAGATCTTTAAGCGCTTTAGCCCGCTGGTTGAACCTTTGTCCCTGGATGAAGCCTTTGTGGATGTAACTGGTTCTACACGCCTTTTCGGTCCACCTGAGGAGATAGCCAAAAAGATCAAGCAGCAAGTGGTTGCAGAGACGGGACTCACAGCCTCTGCAGGTGTTGCTCCCACCAAATTCATAGCGAAGATCGCCTCAGACATTCAGAAGCCCGACGGACTTACCATCGTGCCAGAAGGAAAAGTAAAAGAATTTCTGGGACCTCTGCCCATAGAGAAACTATGGGGAGTGGGCGAGAGAACTCGCAAGACCCTCGCTCACCTCGGGGTCGAGACCATCGGTGACCTGGGGCGTGTTCCGCTGGAGCTTTTGGATAGGAAGATGGGAAAACATGGACTGCATCTTTCTCTCCTTGCCCAGGGAGTGGATGAGAGCGAGGTGGAAACAGAGCGCCAGGTTAAGTCTATTGGCCACGAGGAAACCTATAGGGAAGATATCCTGGACATGACTATGGCAAGAAGAGTACTGCTTTCTCTCGCCACCAAGGTGGCAAAAAGGCTTCGAGGCCATGGTTTTGTAGGCAAGACTGTCACTCTCAAGGTTAAATACCATGACTTTGTCCAAATTACGCGCTCAGTCACTCTTCAAGAGCCCACCGATGACGGCCGGGAGATATTCCAGAGTTGCTGCGACCTTCTGAGCAAGACAGAGGCCAGCAAGAGACCAGTCAGGCTTTTTGGCATATCACTATCTCAGCTAGACCTTGCTGATAAAGAGAGGCAACTCGCTCTTTTTGAGCAGAGAAGGGGAGCGCCAAAAAGGAAGAGACTGAACAGGGCTCTGGACACTATTTCAGACAAGTACGGCGACGAGGCCATAGTGCCGGGAACCTTATTAGAATAGTAAGCAGTGAGCAGTAAGCGGGAAGCGGTAAATGACTGACTGGTGCTACTAGTATGGAAGATCTGCTCGAAACTCTCAGGATAAATGAGGAAATTGCCCAGAAGTTTTTTGACATTGAAATCAGTATCTTGTCAATCCTCAATTTCAGGGATCTTTTTGAGAAACTCCTTACCGAAATCAGAGATAAATTTGGAGTACCCTATGTCTGGATCTCGATGATCGACCAAAGCGAAGTCTCAGACCTGATTAAAATGCTGGAGTCCTCGAAGGCCCTCAAGGAACGCTTGAACGTCATAGACAAAGATGCCTTTCTCAAGCTGATTGCCAACGAGACCCAGCCGATACTGCTCAGCGGCGATCTTAAGCCGTATCATCAACTTCTTCCTCAAGGGCAAATGTACTTTATTCGTTCTCTTGCCATTGCCCCGCTAACCCTTGATGGTGAAATAATCGGAAGTCTGAACCAAGCAGACCTTTCCAGACTACGGTACCGACCGGGAATGGACACCAGGCTGCTTGAACGGCTGGCTGTCAAGGTCTCGATTTGTTTGTCCAACGTTACCGCGCATGAAAAACTGAAATGGTTTGCCTGGAGAGATCCGCTTACGGGTTTGCTCAATCGCAGGGTGATGGAGAAGGTGTTGCAGCGGGAATACAAGCGGGCCGTGCGCTACAAAACAAATTTGACCGTGGCCTTCCTTGACTTGGATGATTTCAAGGCTGTGAATGATAGATATGGTCACGACCGGGGTGACGACTTACTGCGATATGTAGCTGGTGTTCTAGAGGAGTTGACCCGTGGTAGTGATGTGGTTTCCAGATATGCTGGGGATGAGTTTGTCATCATCCTCCCGGGTATAAGCACGAAAGAGAGTCTCCTGCTTATCCAACGTCTGCAGGACTATTTTCATAAAAACCCCATGGATGTAGAAGAAGAACACATAACCGTTTCCGTTAGTTTTGGACTCTCCTCCATGGGTGATGCTGGGGTGAATAATCCTCAATCACTACTGAAAAAGGCAGATGAGATGCTCTACAGCGCCAAAGAGCAGAAAAAGAAAGATGGTTTAGTAGGTTCTCCTTATTGATTCAGCATCGAAAACCTAGTCCCAAGGACTAGATCAGAGTTCAATGGTTCTGCCGGTATAGAATGCGACCTGTTTCGGAGTACTAGAGTGATTAAAAATTCCAAATAACAAATCACAAATATCAAACAAATCACAATGACCAAAATTCGAAATTCCAAACCTGTTTTGTGTTTTGGTCATTGAATATTGGAATTTGAGATTTGCTTGTAATTTGGTGCTTGGAGTTTGGGATTTCATAAGCTCCGCCACTCAATTACTCCAGTAGACTTCTGTATAAGGAAAGGCGTCAAGAGCATCCTTCGGGGGCAGCCCAAAACGGGTCCTTATGGGCGCCGATTCTTTATTACTCTTTTTCTCTAACGGTCTTCCCCCCGCTCAACAGCCAACCGAGCATACCAAAAGTAAGATTATGAACTTCTGTGAATCCTCGCTTCTTGAGACGATAGGCAACCACAGACGAACGGTGGCCCGTCATGCATATGATCACTAGCGGCTTCCTCGGGTCCTGTGCTTTGAAAAATTCGGGGTGGAGCAGAAGGTTCGGCTGATTCTTGCTGCCAGGTATATGGAAAAGCTCATACTCTAAAGCCGTCCTCACATCGACCAAAGTGAACTCTTCTGGACTTTCTCGCAAAGAACCCTTCAAGCGCCAGGGCATGAGAGGTCTTACTCCCAAGCCCCACCAGCAAAACTCCCAGCCCAAGACAAGAAGGATCACCAGGGCGAGTATCTTTATGAGAAAGAAAACCATTGGAGATTTCATGATTCCAAGTAATTGGTGATGCTCATAGCCAGTTTCTCGATCATCTGGCGAAATGTGTCCTCGTCTTGCTCCAAAAGGGTAAAGCGGAAGCCCTGGAGGTCCGTGCTGAAAGAGGTGAGCGGCACCACGCAGATGCCGGCAGCAGCGAGCAAATAGTAGACAAACCGCTTATCCGGCTGAATATTTTCACTAGAGGTAAGTTTCTCCACCAAATCTTTCACCTCGGGATTGGCGATGGGGAGGGTTTGCCCATGATTCAAGCGGCTGTCCTCGAAGACCACGCACATATAAAAAGCGCCGTTGGTGCGGTTGACCAGCACCCCTGGGATATCTTTGAGTGTTTGGTAGGCAATCTTGGAGAACTCTTGATAGCGTTGTCGCCGGCTGTCGATGTAGGCTGGGTACTCCGGATGCCGAAAGATGTGGGGAATCGCTTTCTGGGGCAGAGTAGTGGAACATACCTCCACCATTTTGGCGTTCACAATGCTCTCAACATATGAGGCAAAAAACGGATCCTTGTCAACATTGTAAACTTCAATCCAGCCGCAGCGTGAGCCGGGCCAAGGCAGTTCTTTGGAGATCCCTTTCATGGAAAGGCCCGGCACCTCATCGATGACTGCAGCGAGCGGCTTAGTCTTGTGGCCATTGAAGATCAAATTCTGATAGATTTCGTCGGCGATGATAAAGAGATCATACTCTCTGGCAATGGCCACTACTTTTCGGAGTAGGCTTTCCGGGTACACTGCGCCAGTGGGGTTGTCTGGGTTTATAAGCAAAATACCAGCAACAGCGGGATTGTATCTCACTCGCTTGCGCAGCTCCTCTGTATCTATGTCCCAGTTGTTATAGGGATCCAGGGGGTAGCAAACCGGAGGCGATCCAGCGTGGGCAGCCTCTGAGGAAGAATGGGTCGTATAGGTGGGTGAGGGGGTGATCACCCGCGCGGTTCGTCGCAGAAAACCGTAGATTTTGGTGATGGCGTCGCCGAGACCATTAAAAAAAATGATATCTTCCGGGCTTAACCTGGTGCCGCCATTTTGATTATTGACCGCTGCCAGGAATTCCCGGGTTTCCGAAACGCCCAGAGTTGGACAATAGCCGTAAGAGCAGTCCTCCATGGCCAGTCCAGCAACGATTTCCTTGATCCAAGTTGGGATCTTTTCACCTTTGGCAACTGGGTCACCGATGTTTTCCAAATTGATTTTGACCCCGAGCCCTTGCAGTTTCTCCACTACCCCAATGATATTGCGGATTTCGTAGGTGAGTTCTCCTGCACCAATGTGGACGATGTCGGTTCGCATACTTGTTACACTCCTCTTCTATCTAAGCGGGAAAAAGAAAAAGGGCTGCGAAGGTTTCACAGCCCTCAAACAAAAAGGCTGCGGTTGCTTGCCCGCAGCCCTGAATTACTTTTCTTTCTAGGGGACTATATTCACCATTCCCCACTCAGGACCGCAGGCCGCCCGGCTGCGAAGGCCGCAGCGGCGTTGCTAGCTTGACGAGCATTGCGATCCATATTGGTGGGGGAGTTCATGCTATCCTCTCTCCATCAGTTTTTTCTTTACTTATCAAATTGGACTCCACTTGTCAGCAACTATTTCCGGCCAACCCCTTTGTGACAGTTCAAGTGATCTGATGGACGTCCAGGATTCTTACCCGATATTTGAGGATTCTCCCGGCTAGAGGATGGTTGAAATCGAGCACAAAATGATCCTCCTGGATGTCGCCCACGAAACAGAGACCCTTTTGGCCCGGTGTTATTTCCACCTTAAGGAGCGTTCCTTTCTTGAGTTTCTTGCCTTTGGGAAATTCTTCCAGTGGCACCCGGAGAACCCTGGAATCATCGAACTCCCCGAAGGCTTCCTCAGGCTCAACCATGAATTCCCGTTCGGCTCCAGGATGAAGGCCTAATATTTCCTGTTCTATTTTCTGCAAGACCTCACCTGAGCCAAAGCGAAAGACCAACGGGTCCTTCTTATTCGTTCCCAGCACTCTGGTCCCTGACTCCAGAGAGGCGTCATATTCCATGGTTACATACGTTCCGGGACTGATCTGCGGCATAGGAAAATCCTTTTTCAGCGGGTTATCTCTGAAACCCCACAATGCTTTCAGAAGCCTCTGCAAAATACCCAGCTACGGATTATAACGAATTAGCCCTGGCATTGGAACTCCGAATGTTACCAGGAGTTTCCCCAAAATGTTATGAGCGACACAGGCCAAGGGGAAAGCTACTCCACAACAAGCAATTGAATCCCACTAGAGCGGGATTCGAAATGTAAGGAAGGTTTCAATTTTGTTTGAATTAGCTCGCTAACCCCAGTCCCCCCTGGCGGACTGGGGATTACGCTCGCTGGGGCATTTTCGCGCCATTTTATGGCAGTGTCGCTTTTGAAAATGCACCAAATCTTCATGCTGGCCTTTGCGGGGCTAAGAGTGGAAGGAGAGGAGGCTCAGGTGCTCGTTGTTTCGCAGCCTCCCCCTTTGGCCTTACTGGTCTTTCTTCTGAGTGACTGGTGGGAGGCCCGTGCCACTTCCGCAGCTGTGGGTGGGGGAGCCCCTGGCCCGCCGGAGGCGGGAACAGGGAGGGGGCGCCTTCCCCCGCACGCAGCTGCGCTTGAAGTGACCAGGCCGGAGCCTTGGAACGACAGAAGAAACACCAGGAAGACATTATTTCATTTCCAAATGAGACCTCGACTCGGCAATAGCTCCAATGTATAAACATCAACCATCCATTTTTGGGGAAACTCCTGATTGTGGCTTCGGTTGACTCGATTGCTGTGAAAAGAGATAATACCTAAGATTTGACACGGTATATGTAGTAATGTCCTACTCCTATTGGAGGTGGGTTATGCGAAGGGTAATGGTAACATGCCTGGCCACCGTTTTGCTCTTTACTGTCACCGTGGCCCTCGGTCAAAAAGATACATACACAGATGAACAGAAACTCCAAGAGCAGCAATGGGAGGATCTTGCCAAGGAAGGGGAGGACCTGTTCATTGAGACCGAGCAGGAGTGGAATCAAATGCTCCTGGAACAGCAGCAAGCCTGGGAGCGGATGGTGGCTGAGATCGACCGCATTTGGTTGGATAGCCTTACCAGCACGAAAAAAGAGTGGGTAGATTACAGTGACCAGTATTCCACCCGGTCCTATGTGAACTTCGAAAAAGGGGATATGGTACTGGCTACCATGGTCATAACCAGCGAAAGCCGAATATCCGAATTGAGCAAAGAGCGAATTAAGAGGCAACTGGCAAAAGTCCTCTCCTCCAACAATCCGTCGGGGCGTGATATTCTAGCCGGCCAAATCGCCGATAGCCGAGGCGAGCCGGTTACAAAACAGACACTGGACCGCTATCTCAATCGTGAAGTCTTCCCCCGGCTGCAACGGGAACCGCAGCCCGTTGTGGGCAAGGACGGGGTGTCGCGCTACAAGCTTTCGGTTCCCATCAAGATGGTCCCCAACCACACCATGGTAAGGGCGCGACCTTACATTCCGGAAGTGAAACGGCAGGCACAAAGATTTCGTTTGCGTCCTGAGCTGGTCATGGCGGTAATTCATACGGAGTCCTATTTTGATCCCATGGCCCGCTCCCACGTTCCAGCCTATGGACTCATGCAACTGGTGCCCATTTATGGGGGTAGAGAGGCCTATCAGTATGTCTATGGAAGGGATCGCGTCCTTCCCGCCAACTACCTCTATCAACCTGCAAATAATATCGAATTGGGAGCAGCCTACCTCAATTTGCTGATCTATAAACATTTTGTCGCAGAAGCCAACCCGTTGAAAAATCTCTATTTGTCAGTATGTGGTTATAACTGGGGTCCCACCTCCATTCAGCGAAAGATCATCCGTCGCTATCCCACCCAAAGTATGGCTCCAGGGCAGCTCTACCAGGTGCTCCGACAGCGGACACCTCGAGAAACCAGCGACTATCTGCAACGGGTAACGCAGCGGATGGGTATGTACCAGCCTCTTTTCTAGCCCGGATATTTCATGAATTGCTGTCGCGAGACCACGAAGATAGTTGTGCCACCGGGCAACCGCAGGGTGTTGGTTCCGAGGCGTACCTGAACGGTACGTCGCCGGGGCCGATACCCGAGGACGCCCGGAAGGACGGCCATATCCGTGGTCGCAGCAAGTGATTCATGAGATATCCGGGCTAATAGGTGTGATGATTAGCGGTTGGTTGTGGCCGCTTTGGTGTACTCTGGTTTGAGCACCAGGGCACCGGTGGGGCAAACGTTGGCGCAGGCACCGCAATGGTGACAGGGGACATCGGCCGGATCTCCACTAGCAAAAAAACCGATCACCGTGTCAAAACCTCGGTTGGCAAAAGTCAGAGGATTGTGGTCATTTCTTTGCCCACAAACGTAAACGCACTTGCCGCAAAGCACACAGCGGAAAGGATAATAGGTGAAGAAAATGAGGTCGACTTCCTCCTCCACATCCCGCTCTAAGCGCTCCAGGGGCCGCGGATTCAAACCGACCTCGAGGTGTTTGGCGGTGCGGATCAGCTGGCAACCATCTTTGGCTGGACAGACCTTGGGATGGCAACGGTGCGCAGACATGAGAAGCTTGAAGGCCATACGTTGAAGGCGTCTCACCGACGGGGTGGCTGTTCTTACCACCAAACCCTGGCGAACTTTTTCCGTACACGAGGTCACCGGGCGGTCAAGACCGTCGATCTCCACAAAGCACAACCTGCAGGAGGCGTGGGGATGCTCCCGTGTCTTGATAAAACACATATTGGGAATAAAGATGGAGTTCTCGAGACACGCCTGGAGAACGGACTTTCCCTCTTCCACCTTGATTCTTTTGTCGTCGACTATCAGATTGACCATAGTTACTCTTGCTTTAACGTGATTCGGTACACTCGTTCAGTGGCGATGGAGATGATCTTTGATCAGTCGCTTGCCTATTTCTTCTCAGGGGATCGCTCGATAATGGGGGCCAGTTCAGGCGGCGAAACCTTTTCCACCGCGTCGTATTCCGGAGGACAGACCACCATACATTCCCCGCATTTGACACATAACTCTTGGTCGACCGCCTTCTTTCTTCCCGTGGTTGTAAAAATGGCCTCCACCGGACAGCAGCCCACACAGACGTCACATCCCCGGGCGCACTTTTCCAGGTCGATGTAAAAGGCGGTGAGGGCGCGACACTTCAGGGCCGGACACCGCTTTTCTCTAACGTGGGCCTCGTATTCGTCCAGGAAATACTTGAGGGAAGTGAGCACCGGATTGGGTGCGGTTTTCCCCAGACCACAAAGCGAACCGCTTTTAATATCCTCGCTCAGCGTTTCCAGAAGCCCCAGGTCTTTCTCCCTCCCTTCGCCTTTGGTGATGCGGTCCAATATATTAAGAAGATGACGGGTCCCTATTCTGCAAAAAGTACATTTGCCACATGATTCCTTTTGGGTGAAGTCAAGGAAATACCGGGAAACATCAACCATGCAGCTGTTTTCGTCCATCACCACCATGCCGCCGGACCCCATCATCGCTCCTGCCTCGGTCAGCGAATCGAAATCGATGGGGGTGTCGAGAAAACTTTCTGGCAAACAGCCTCCGGAAGGCCCGCCGATTTGCACGGCTTTGAAGCTTTTCTTCTTGGGAATTCCACCGCAGACATCAAAGATGAGCGTCCGGAGGCTCGTTCCCATGGCAATTTCAACCAGCCCTGGGTGATTGACGTTGCCGACTACAGAGAAAATGGCCGTGCCGGGACTTTCCTCGGTACCAATGCTGCGAAACCATTCTGCTCCTCTATTAATAATGGAGGGCAGGCAAGAGAGGGTCTTAACGTTATTTACTACGGTGGGTCGTCCCCAAAGACCTTTTTCCACCGGATACGGCGGACGGTGCTGAGGCATGCCACGCTTCCCTTCGATGGAGTGGATAAGCGCGGTTTCCTCGCCGCAAACAAAGGCCCCGGAGCCCTGGAAGACCATGACTTCAAGATTGAACGATGTCCCCAAGATGGAGGATCCAAGAAGAGAAAGTTGTTCACCGCTCTTGATAGCTTGTTGAATTGTCTTTACGGCAAGGGGATATTCCGCCCTGACGTAAACATGGGCCTGGTTTGCCCCTATGGCGTAAGCACAGATCGCCAGACCCTCCAGCAGCTGGTGAGGGTTACTTTCAAGAATGGTGCGGTCCATGTAGGCGCCGGGGTCCCCTTCGTCTGCGTTGCAGATGACAATTTTTTCATCCGGGCCGGAAGCTCGTGCCAGTCTCCACTTACGACCGGCGGGAAAGCCGGCACCGCCTCTGCCCCGCAGTCCCGAGGTTTCAATGTCAGCAATCACTTCTTCGGGAGCAGAACCCAGAGCCTTAACCAACCCTTCATATCCTCCCTCGGCAACGTATTGATAGATATCATTAGGATCGATGCGACCGCACTGTTCCATTACCAGTCGATGTTCCAGATTGAAGCGCGGAAAGTCCATCAGCGCGGGGATCAAGTCGTTTTCCTAGGTGGCGCCAAGGACGTATTTGAAAACAGGATCACCCTTCTCTAGGTAAGATATTACCAGGACCTGCGCTCTAGCAGCGCTAACCTGGTGATAACAGATGGGGGGAAGCCCGGAAGTGGGATGATCGATCACCACCAGAGGTTCAGCAT
>PPDG01000378.1 GCA_002899795.1 Desulfobacteraceae bacterium
CGAAACTTTAGAGAGCTCTCTTGAACTAGTTTCGTTTTGAACATTCGATAATTAGGATTTTGAATTTGTTTCGTGCTTCGTGCTTCGTGCTTAGGATTTGTTTACATAGTAAACTTTATATATCCCTTGCCGAGGAGGTCGTGGAGATGAATAATTCCCAGAAGCTCATCCTTCGGGCCGGTAACTGCTCGCACAGTGATTTGGTATTCTTCCATGATTTCCAGAGCGTCTGCAACCGAGTCTTTTACCTGTATAGTCTTGGGGTTCTTACCCATAATGGCGTTTACCGGCTTTTCCAATAGGTGCTCATATTTACGTAAACCGCGACGGAGATCGCCGTCTGTGACGATACCCAGTAACCTAGCCGTGTCTCCAATCACCAGGGTCGCTCCCAGGGCCTTGGCGTCCATCTCTTTGATTGCCTCGGCCACCGAGGTATTCTCCTGGACTTTTGGGATGCTTGAACCGGTGCGCATAATTGCTTCAATTGGTACTCGAAGTCGCTCTCCCAGTACTCCTCCTGGATGGCAGCGGCGAAAATCCTCCAGCTGAAACTCGTGCCTGTTTAAGAGTGTTACGCATACTGCGTCTCCCAAGGCAAGCATGGCGGTAGTGCTGGCGGTGGGGGCCAACCCCAGGGGGCAAGCCTCCCGTTCCACCCCGGCGTAGACAGTTAGATCGCTATTGCGGCCCAAGGTCGACTCGGTATTTCCAGTGAAACAGATGATTCGTGTTCCCAAATCCTTCAAAGTGGGCAGGATCGCTGTCAACTCTTCCGTTTCACCGCTACTGGACAGAACGAGGACGATGTCATCTGAGCTCACCATGCCCAGATCGCCGTGCATGGCCTCCACTGGATGTAAAAAAAGCGATTTGGTACCGGTACTGTTAAGCGTGGCGACAATCTTCCGTCCGACTATTCCTGACTTGCCAATGCCGGTGACAATGACCCGGCCGCGACTTTCATAAATCCAGTTTACGGCTTCTGCAAATTCGGAGTCTACCCGGTCGATGAGACCCAATATGCCCTCGGCTTCAATTCGAAGCACATCCTTCGCTTCTTTAATGATTTCGGCTGCATCCCGGCGAATCTTTTTTTTGTTAGGCCTAACCATAGTACCTTCTCATAGGTATTTGTTGTGGTGGGAAACTGACACCTTATTCAACATCGAAAACCTGGTCCTTAGGGTCAGGTCAGAGTTCGATGGCTTTGCCGGTAAAGATTGCAAACTTATGAAATCCCAAATTTCAAGCACCAAATTACAAACAAATCTCAAATTCCAATAATCAATGACCCAAACATATTTGGAATTTCGAATTTTGGTCATTGTGATTTGTTTGATATTTGTGATTTGTGATTTGGAATTTCTATTCCTCCATTACTCCAGCAGACTGCCGCAAGAGGGGAAAGACCATTGAAGCCCCCTCAGGGGGCAGCCCAAAGCCTGGTTCTTTGGGCCCGGATTCTTTACTTGCCGACCGAAGCACTCGTTTCTAAACAGTGCTTGTGGAGGTCATCAGCGAAACTGACCGGGTATTCTCCATTGAAACAGGCGAGGCAAAAGCCAGCAGTGTCCATGTTGATGGCCCTAAGAAGTCCCTCTAGACTCAGATAGTGCATACTATCGAGCCTCAGGAATTTCTTGATTTCTTCAGTAGAGTGGGTGGCTGCCAGGAGTTCCTTGCGGGAGGGAAAATCAATACCATAATAGCAGGGATAACGGTGCGGCGGACAACTCACAACCATGTGTACTTCCTGGGCTCCTGCCTCCCTAAGTGTTTTGACACGATTTCGAGTGGTAGTTCCTCGAACGATGGAGTCCTCAACGATGACGAGTCGCTTGTCCTTCAACAGCGGGCGCACCGGATTGAGTTTTACTTTTACATGGAAGTCTCGCATGGCCTGGGTGGGCTCGATAAAAGTGCGGCCCACGTAGTGGTTACGGATTACGCCCATTTCCAATGGGATACCGGAGGCCTCGGCGAATCCCAGGGCTGCATAGTTGCCCGAGTCGGGAAACGGCATGACTATGTCGGCGTCCACTTGATATTCCCGGGACATCTCGTGGCCCAGGCGTTTGCGGGCCATGTAAACATTCTGGCCAAAAATGTTGCTGTCCGGTCGGGCAAAGTAGATAAACTCAAAGATGCAGAAGGCGGTGCGGCCGGCATCCGGGAGGTGTCGAGACCTGATCCCATTGTCGTCGATGAATACGATCTCTCCCGGCTCAACGTCCCGCAGGTAAGTGGCCCCTATGAGATCCAAGGCACAGGTCTCCGAGGCAATGACATAGGCGTTGTCGTCTAGAACACCCAGGCACAGGGGTCGAAAGCCGTAAGGATCTCGGGCGCCAATGATCTGGTCTTCTGTGGCCATCACCAATGAATAAGCGCCTTTAATCTCACTCAAGGAGGCGATCAGTGCC
>PPDG01000194.1 GCA_002899795.1 Desulfobacteraceae bacterium
GGCCTTATATGCCAAGGGTGCCGCGTAGTGAGATTCGTCTTCGCTCAAGGAGGAGACGCAGTTGGGGGACTTAGGACAGGGTGCAAGCCTGTCGTTAGTTTCGCCCGTTCCTACGGTCTGATTCGTCGAGCACGCCGATAAGATAAAGGTCAAAGCAAGCATGAACAAGTATCTCCTTTTCATTTTTTGTCAACCTTTCTAGATAATCCAGCCAGAATTTTTACAACTGTTTTTGAATGGCCTCCCATATAGCCTGTTTTCTGAACCGAAATATCCTTTGGAGCTGAGCGGCAACAAATGGATAGGCTATCTCTCCAAGAGGCCACAAGGGTAGTTGATACCAGACCTCGTCCACAATCTCAGTATTTTTATTCTGCTCATAGAATCGATGAATATGGACCCACAGCTTATAGGGGCCTTGAATCTGCTCATCAACAAATCGATGGGGCGGATTCCAGTTGGTTATTCTGGCACGCCAGGCAATTGGTAGGCCGTAAAGGCGAAGCCGATAATCAATCTCGGTTCCCTCTTTAATCGTAAAGGGCTGCGGGGTGACAATGCGAAAACTCAGTTCCGGGGGTGTAATTATCTCCAAGCTTGAGGCATCGGCGAAGAAACGAAAAGTTTCGTCAATCTCCAGAGGTACCATAGTCGACGTTTTGAGCCGGTGCGTTTTTGCCATGAAATACTCTGAAGTTTACCCCAATCGTAATTCGATAAAGATGTTTTCTATAAAAGGTAAGCTTATCTCCCATGCAGTCAACCCATCTCGAAGCCTTGCATCGGGTCCTTGACAATACCTTCAGTGGACCTTATATCACAACCAACAAAACAAAGGAGGAGAAAACAATGAAAGTAAAAGTAAAATGCTTTGCCACGCTCGCAGACGCTGATACCTGCGATTATAAAGATAGCATAGAATATGACGTTTCCGAGAGTGCTACGGTTGATAGTTTGGTCGATCGTTTAAACATAGCAAAAGAGGAAATTAAAATAGTTTTTCGTAACAACAAGGTGGTAGATTTCGACACCCCTCTGGCAGAGGGCGACCAGCTGGGCTTTGCCCCTGCAGTGGGTGCCATGTAGATAGGTAATTGTAACCGTCGAGCGATCACAGCGCCTTAATACGAGTTTTCAACCACATGTTAAACAAAAGACGCGGTAAATTATTTCTTGTATTTACTGCCCTAATCATGATGATGGGCTGCAGCACAGCCGATCTGTCTACGGACAATTTAAGGGATCAAGACGCACAACCAGACTTGCGAGAGAAGGCTATAACAATTTTCGAGCGATCTTTGAACGCAAGGGGTGGATACGACACATACAAATCCTTCAACTCCGTCCGCCTCAGGGGCACTGATCTATGGCATTCGAGCTTTGTGAGATTTTTTACTCCCGTCACGGAGCAAGCACAAAAATTCGAAGTCAAGTTTTCGATTGCAGGAAACGACATTAAATACCTTTTTTCAAATGGTAAGCGGAAAGGGCAGTTTATCGGCGTTGAAGATGGCAAGCCCTACAAAGCCATAGAAGGAGAAAAGGAGTTCACTGACAGTTCCAAAATTAGGATTTATCTGGAATCTTTAACGCATTATTTCAAATGGCCGTTCAACCTATATGAGAGCCCAGTATTACTTTATGCAGGTGAAAGAGAGATAGAGAATGAGACTTACCAGCTCCTTTTCGCAAGTTCAGGAGGGGTTGCAGCCTCCCCGGAGCACGACCAGTATGTGATCTACATACATACGAAAACCTACCATGTAGATTACATTGACTTTACCCTCCGATCGCTGTTTGAGTCATACAAGGGAACCTTGCATTACCGTGACTTCAGGACTGTTCAAGGTCTCGTGGTTCCATTCTTCATAGGCGCCTCGGATACGATAGAGAACAAAGATTTCGTCCATGAATTTCTTTTCAGCGAGATTCAGTTCATCACCTCTCCCTGATCTCCCTCCAATCCGCCGCCCACTGGTAAAAAAACACTTTCATATCGATAGTAGTGTTTTTCCCCCCTAAATCTCACTACCGCAACTACAAAACCAAGTGTCTTCTCTCGATTTCTTCCAGGGCGTTTCGAAGTGGTAAGAAAATGGGTTGAGGAATATGGTCCAGGGAAACCCACCGCCATTCCTCGCAGTGGCGTGGCTCTGCAACAATTGCCTCTCCGGATTCGTATCCTCCTTTAAAAAAGAGGGTAATATAATGAAGGCCCTCGTCGTGAAAAACATCGTTGGTAAAAACCACCGGGCTTATGTTCTTGATGATGAGTCCTGTCTCTTCAAGGACCTCTCTCTTGCAGCATGCTTCAAATGACTCCCCAGGTTCCAAATGCCCACCGGGCAGAGCCCAGGTAGCCGCACCGTGAGATCCTTTTCTTTTACCCACCAGGATCTTCCCGTTCCGTTTGACGAATAC
>PPDG01000459.1 GCA_002899795.1 Desulfobacteraceae bacterium
ATGTGAGACGAATCGCCTTGATGCTGGTATTTGTAGTTTTGTTGGTTGGGACTCATGTGGAACTCACTCGGGTCCGAGATGCCCGGCCACCCCAAGCGCGCTTGGGTTATTTCCCTCCAGCCCCTGTGATCAAGGCATTGACGGCTGACCATTATCAGTTCATGTCTCAGGTTATCTCACTGCAATGTCTCTTCTACTTTGGCACTTTGGTGGAGTTGCGCTCGCAAGCGCCTGACTGGTGGAGGATTTACCGGGCGGTCTACACTTCCACCAGGCTGGATCCCTATAATATGGACGCCTACTATTTTGCCCAGGCAGTGCTAACCTGGGAAACGGGGATGATCCAGCAGGCTCTCGAACTCCTAGAATACGGCTTTGCCCATCGAAGCTGGGATTGGCATCTACCCTTCTATATCTCCTTCGATTATGCATTTTTCCTCAAAGACTATGACAAAGCCGGAATGTACCTGGCAAAGGCGGCTGCACTCAAACCAGAGGTGGAATGGTATGCAACCCTGGCAGCCCGGTATTTCTATGAAGGAGGCAGCACCGCCCTGGCCCTGTCTTACCTCAAAGAAATGATCCCTGCTGCCCGTAACGAAGCTATAAAAAAAAGGCTGGTCACCCGAGCAAGAGCTTTTGAAGCCGTCCTGCAGATAGAGCAGGCGATCGCAGCATATAAGGAGCTTTTTCAGACAGACCCTGAGGGTCTAGGGCGTTTGCTTGAAGCTGGTTTGCTCGAGCGGATACCGGATGATCCTTATGGTGGTGACTTCTACTTAGATGGACAGGGAAGGGTGCGGACTACAAGTAAACTTGCCCCTGTAGGGAAAACCCATGGAAGCCATAAAAACTGAGGCACTCAGCAAGACTTACCTCAAAGGTCTGCGGCAGCAAAAGGTGTTGGCTCTCGATAATTTAAGCCTGACCGTGAACGAGGGTGAGATCTTCGGTTTTCTGGGCCCTAATGGTGCCGGCAAGAGCACAACCATCAAACTCCTCTGTGATCTCATTCGCCCCAGCAGCGGCAGGGCGGCCATCTTGGAACAAGACGTGCGACGGCCGGAAGCCCGGCGCCAGATGGGGTACTTGCCTGAAAATCCAAACTACTACGCTTTCTTGACCGGTTGGGAGCTTCTCGGCTTTCATGGCACCATCCACGGTATGCCCCAGTCATTAATCCAAGAACATGGCAAGCGCTTGTTGGAAATGCTTGAACTCGCCGATGCCGCTCACCGTCCTTTGCGCACCTACTCCAAAGGCATGGTGCAGAGACTGGGTATTGCAGCTGCACTCATTCATGATCCACTGGTTCTGATCTTTGATGAGCCCATGTCAGGTTTGGATCCTGTGGGGCGCAAACTGGTGGCAGATCTGATGTTGGCTATGCGCGATCGGGGCAAAGTGGTTTTTTTCAGTACCCACATTTTGCACGATGTTGAGGTTATCTGTGATCGAATAGGGATAATAACCAAAGGAAAACTGCGATTCACCGGAACCCTACCGGATGTGATCTCAGAAAGTTTCTCTTCCTATGAGGTTTCACTGAGACGAGTATCCCCTGAGCAGATAGAGGCCCTGAGACAAAAAGGTCACAACCCCACGAGTTTTGAGGACAAGGTGAAGGTGAATGTTCCGAAAGGAGATATTGTCACCTTCTTGGCAAGCTTTATGCAGGAAGGTATGGAATTGATTTCCATTGAACCAGAGCGTTTAAGCTTGGAAGATTTTTTCATGGGGTTTGTTACCTCTGCAACCCAAGATTGAAAGTGTGGGCTTGGTCGTCGGGGCTGGAAAATGCAAAGAATATTCAGGCGTATAGATCCTGACCTCATTTTAGTCCTTACACTTCTGGTGTTTGGCCTTGTCGCCTATTCAAACAGCTTCACTGGAAGCTTTCAGTACGACGACCGCCTCCATATCCTGCGAAATGAAGCCTTTACCGATCTGGCCAATGTAAGCAAAATATACCATTACGGCAAAGAGCGGTTCCTACCTTATCTGACCCTGGCATTTAACTATAAAATAAGTAAATTTGACCCCATAAGTTACCATACCTTCAATTTTTTTATTCATTATGTTGCCGCCATTTTTCTATACTTTCTTTTCCTTGAAATTTGCAAGACCCCGGCCATAAAGGGTTTACAGCTCAATATTCCCCAACGGTTAGGCGCATTTCTAGCTGCCTCCATCTTTTTTCTGCATCCCCTCCAAACTGAGTCGGTCACCTACATCATCCAACGGTCGGAAAGCATGGCCGGGATGTTCTATTTGGCCACCCTTTTCTTCTATCTCAAGGCACGAGGAGCTGGGGCATGGAGAGATCTGTGGGGTTACGGGCTTTTGGCTGGTATCTCTGCCTTGTGTGCCGCTTTTTCAAAAGAGACCGCAATGACATTGCCGGCCATGGTCCTGGTC
>PPDG01000124.1 GCA_002899795.1 Desulfobacteraceae bacterium
AAAACTAGAGAATTAGAAAATTAGTTCGACTGCTTACCGTTTACCGTTCACCATTCACCGTTTACTAAAACAAAAAGCTTTAACTATTTTACCCCGAGATTCTTTCTACAGATGTAATGCCACCCTGCTAAGACACCTAAGCCAACGAGCAAATCCCATGGATCTGGCAGTATCTTGGCTGGCATAACGAAAAATATCCATACAGCTATGACGGTGAACATTCCGCCATAGTAGATAATCCACTTTTTCATTTATTCCCCTAAAAGTCGTAGAAATCGTAGAAGTCGTAGATTCGAGAATTAGAGAATTAGTTAAATCGTTGATTAGGAAATTAGAAAATTAGTTCGAACACTTACGGCTCACCGCTTACGGCTGACCACTGAATTCTTTAAGTGTGTATTAAGGTATAGTATGGTCCGACCACCGACCGTTGTTTATCCGGCCGGGGGAGCCCAGAGACCTATTTCCCGTGCATTGCCCGAGGAGATCCAGGGATGCTGTCTCTCAAGATCTTCCAGCCTTGTTTTGTAGTGATGCACCCTTACACGCTTCTCTCCGTCCTCGGGATCAGCTCTGAGGGCGGCCTCAGCATCGCGTAAAAGTATCCTGATTTCGAGGTACTCCCGCTCCACGTGTTGGACTTCCTTTCGAAACTTGTAAATGCGCTCTAGCTCCGCGCCAACATCCCCGTGATCTTCGAAAAAGGACATAACCTCCATACCCATTTTCCTTTATCGTCCGAGAGGTGAGTTGCGCGATTTATCGAGGCTGTCGCGCCGGCGGTTGCAACCCCAGATTACGGGAAGATTTATAAGGACAATCGTCCAGTACACCCCTGCGAAAGACGAGAACCTCTCCTGAACTCCCGAGAATCTTAACTTTTGTGATGCCGAGTTGAGCGTTGAGGTGTGAGTAGACGAATCCTGAAACGACACCACAAATATTAATGAGTTTCTCGTCTCCACTGGATAGATTGGTTTTTATGGTTGCAGTGTCAGCCGTAACCTCGACATCGATGATGTTATCGTACCATGACGTCTTGAAATCAGGAACGCCAAAAATGTCAGCAAGGTACTGCCTGATGGTTTGTGAGCGAGAGTCATCGGTCTTGGATGTGGACTCCGCCAACCTGATCTCAGGCGTGGACTTCATAACAGGGGTAGAACGTTCGTTGATGGCGGTCCTGGCTGACGCAAACGGAGTGCATAAGAGTTTGGTTATGAAAAGCAAGACGATTGGAGAAATCAATCGGCGCCAGATGTGTTTCATGTACGCACTCTTTTTGAAATGGATAGTCGTTGGTAGACACATATTCTCCTATCACAGAATTTCCACAGAAGAAATGAAATGTTAGAGGAAGACTCACTACGTTCGCCCACCAGACAAGCGAGAAAGGCGACAAAAGCGAGACTAGGGGTAGAAGGATACTCAAGATTTGGGAATGCGGATTTCAAAAAAGCTGGCAGAAGGCAGATTGCAGCAGCGCTTAGCTCTAATCGAGCTTCGCGTCATGTGGCTGCGCCGTCATTGCGTCATTACGCTGCGCTGTCATTTGTTGTAGCAGGTATAGCTCAGGGCAGACGGGCTCAGGGAGGGCACGTTAGTTCTGAATGGTGAGTTTTGTTTGTCAGGGATTATTTGCTGTAATACTCTCCTTTGTCTTCGGCAACCATCGGTTCGGCTTTATGTGGTTTGAGCAGAATTTCCACTTTGATAGATCCCCCAAGCGCCTCAACCACACGGCGAAGCATACTAAAAGAATGCCCCTGATAGGAAGGTGACTCTAAGCGGCTGATCTGTTGCTGCGATGTCCCTATCTTGTCAGCAAGTTGCTTTTGTGAGAGCCCACGAGTCTTACGCAGGGCAGCTAACTGGAGGGCTACTTCCCATGCTTCTCCAGCCTGCTCGAACCTTTTCTTGAATTCAGGTTCCTGCAGTTGTTCCTCTAAAAAAATGTCGAAATTGGTCTTGTTTTTCATCTCAATTATCTTGCTTCCAATTCGCAAAATGCGATTTTGAACTTCATGCCATCCTACATCAATATTGATGTTAGTACAAGAACACCTTAGATCAAATAGGACCTATGTCAGATTATTTTTGATCAGACAAAACTTATCTGGCGGGGTGCGCCTTTTGGGTAACCTACCGTCTCATGTGAGATGTGTCAAGACGATAGGCGAGACAAGGGGCAGGGGCAGAGGACTTGCTGTCAGTTGTCCGTAGACCGTGGTCCGTTGCGAGAAAAGAATAAAGCAGAGGGCATGGGGTAGAGAAAAAAACAGCCATCAATGAATATCGCTTACTACTGACTACTTGCCCTGAGCGACTCGACGTAAGACGCTTTTATTTTCTGTGTCTATACGTGGGCGTCGGGGGGCATCTTTAACGGCTGAACCTGTTGCCAG
>PPDG01000322.1 GCA_002899795.1 Desulfobacteraceae bacterium
ACCAGATCTGCTTTGATGTGACGCCGATTGTAGGTCCGACTCCAGGAAAGAAAAGGAACAAAGTCCGACATCTGAACTTGCATTGCATTCCCCACTTAAACAGGAAGGTGACCCACTTTCCCGAACGACTAAAAATCTATGGGATTCTAAAAAGTCTGAAACGAGTGGTAATGAACGGTTCTCAATAGTATCTGTTTTTTCAGCTTAAGGCACCTGCTAACAGAGAGATCACCTCTTTCTCACCGACATCTGCCCACCGCACGTAAGCGTCTGCCACCGCAAAATGGTAGCCAGCCCTAATATTGGCGCAATAGACGGTGTCTACTTCACCGGCGATACTCTCTACCGAACGCTGGTGACCAGTGGGCACTGCCACAGTGATGCTGTTCGTACCTGCGTTCTGCAGGGCTTCAACTGCCACATGCATGGTAAATCCCGAGGCAAGGCCATCATCTACCAGTATGATTTGAGATGTAGAGAGGTCTGGCAAGGCTTGCTCACCGCGGAGATTCTTCACTCGATGTGCAACCCTGGCCGAGGTTTTACTGATTCCTTGCTGAATCTCTTCTTCGGCAAGCCCAAGCCGCGCTATAAGATCGTTGTTGAGTCGCACGGTTCCGTCGAAGGCCACGGCTCCGTAGCCAACCTCCGTATTCCACGGCAGAGTGATCTTGCTCACAACCGCTATGTCCATGGGAAGATCGAGCTGCTCGGCAAGAACCTTTGCGACTGGGACTCCACCCGCCGGTACGGCCATAACTATAGCGTCACTATCTGAGTAAACTTCAAGCATGCCAGCAAGAATCTCTCCCGCGTGGTCGCGGTTTCGGAAAACACCCACCTGATCTCGGAGGTTGGGCAAATTTACTACATTAGCGGGCAAGGAGGTACGCATGCAAAATATCCTTCTTAAGCTTTCAGCAATCAGCTGTCAGCAGCCGGTAATTGTCTTTATCTACCGGTTTTTAAATGATTAGATTAATCTTTTAGCAACGCTTATACAAGGGGTGAATCTGAGACCGACTTGCACAAAAGGACACCGTAAGGTAGAAAGTCTAAATCCGGCTGTAGAATCCACAACCAAAGAATATGATCTGGACATATCACGGCAGGCTTACCAGTTGATTGCGGATTTGTCCTTCGGATTTCCACCCTTCGGGCGGGTTCTCGGTTTGGGAATGCGGATTGCGGAATGACAATAAATAGATGTGGTTTTCGAGAGGAATTCTATTGTTTTAAATCCGAAATCCGAAATCCCAAATCCCAAATTTGATGAACACATTATTTCAAGAAAGGCACAAGTATGAATTCGAACAAGACCCCCATCCCCATTCTCGAAGGTCATGACTGTTTCGCCTGTGGCACCAATAATCCCATTGGCCTCAAACTCGACTTTTACCGCCAGGGCGACTCTGTCTGCTCAGATGTAGTGTTGAACAGAAACCACGTCGGCTGGCAGAACATGGCCCATGGTGGAATCATATCCACTCTTCTGGATGAAATAATGTCCTGGACCGTTATCTATTTCAAAAGAGCCTTTTCTGTAACCAGGAGCATACAGATACGATATCTGAAACCTGTACCTGTGGAAGCACCCCTCACTTTGAAGGGGACTATAACCTCAGACGGCAAAGCGCGTAGCTGTCATGCTGAAGCTATCTTGTTAGATTCAAAAGGAAAAATGTTGGCGAAGGGAGAAGGTGAATTTGTGGTGTTGAGTGGAGACAAACTCACATCTCTCCCGGAGGATTTTAAGAATCAGATGACGGAACTATTTAAGAAGTATGAATAGGGATGCAACTATGGCCGAAGAACCGGTTTTCTTTATGTCGGGCACTCTCCAAATCGAGGGACTCCTGCAAACCAAGCCTGGAGACAAGGGCGTAGTAATTACTCATCCCCACCCTCTTTACGGCGGCAGCATGTACAATAATGTAGTTGAGTCGCTTGTCAGAGTATATCAGCAGGCAGGCTATGCCACCCTGAGGTTCAATTTCCGCGGTGTCGGCAGTAGCCATGGAGAATATAGCGACGGCACGGGAGAGCAAGAGGACGTCAGATCTGCCCTCCGTTACCTTTCGGAGAGAGGTAAAAAGGTGATAGATTTGGCCGGCTACTCCTTTGGTGCCTGGGTAAACGCTCTCACCAAGCCACCGGTGGATGCCGTCCAAAGCATGATCATGGTTTCACCCCCGGTGGCATTTCTCGACTTTGGTTCAGCACAACCACTCCCCCAACTACAGCTGGTCATTGCCGGGAGCCGTGACGAGATTGCTCCGCAAGAACTCATCCAGACCACGCTGCCCAATTGGAACCCCGGGGCGCGGTTGGAAGTAATCGAGGGAGCCGACCATTTTTATGGCGCTTATACGGAAAAGTTGGAGTCTATATTGACCGACTACTTGGCAGGAGAACCAGACTGAGTGGAGTCTATTTGGCCGCTTTTCTAATCCCTTCCGAGAAGCCAATGGCCCCATGGGGACAGGCCGGAATGCAAATCCCGTCCAGATCGCATTTGGACTCATCGATGGTGGCCACACCATCCACTATGGAGATTGCATCCTCAGGACAAGCTGTCACACATTCACCCGAAACTCGACATTTTTCCCGATCAACCACTATTTTCATTTTACCAGCACCTATTTTAGCCTGGATATTTCATAGCCAATCGGGGAATCGTAACCCCAAAGCATTCTTAGAGTCAAGAGCGTCCATTGGGTTCTTTCACTTGACAAAGTGAAAAACAGTTGTTCTATTGTCTACAGTTGGAAACCAAAGCTGAACTATCTTAGAGTCAGCCACAAGTAAGCAGATTACTCTTTCGGAAAAAGCCAAGGGAGGGAGACTTCATGTTGACAAAGCTCAAGAAAATACTGGTTTCATGTGTGTGTATTTTCGCTTTTTTGTTAATCGCCACTCATCCAGCCCTAACCGCCAGCAAGCCCCCAGCTACAGGGGAGACTCTGCCGTCGTTCAAACTTGCCGTGCCTGAGAACGATCAGGCCAGGAGCTATCTGGGGCTTTCCGGGAGCGGCCAATTCGCGGTTGCAGAAATCGAGACGCAAGTTTTAATCATTGAAATTTTCAACATGTACTGACCGTTTTGTCAAAAAGAAGCGTTCCGGGTGAACGAACTATATCGTATCATGCAGGCCAGAAAAGACCTCAAAAACAAGATAAAATTAATCGGTATCGGCTCCGGGAACAGTGACTTTGAAGTGAACTTCTTCCGGAAGAAGTACGAGGTTCCTTTTCCCCTCTTTTCCGACGAGGATTACTCAATCCACAAGGCAGTGGGTGAAGTGAGAACCCCATACTTCATTGGTGTTAGACTAAAAAAAGATGGAAGCAGCGAGGTCTTCTATTCCAAACTGGGTGGCTTCAAAAATGCCGATAAATTTCTCGAATTGATGGTCAAGTTGTCCGGACTCTAAGGGGGAGGAAGAACCATGACGAGAAAAAACCATATATGGATAGTGGGCGTGTTGGTCATATTTGTCTGGATTGCAGCAGCGCACAGCCAGTCCCCTGACTTCAAGAAAAACATCTACCCGGTGGAACAACTGAAACCTACAGATAGTGTCCTCAAAGTCAAGGTGGGCGGTCTGGCACCTGATTTCACTCTCCCTGCGGTTCGTGGCGGCAAGGTCACTTTGAGTCAGTTTCGCGGTAAGAAGAATGTCGTGATCTCCTTTGTCCCCGCTGCCTGGACACCGGTGTGTTCAGACCAGTGGCCAGGTTACAACATTACCAAGGAATACTTTGACCAAAGCAATGCCATCCTCTTGGGCATCACTGTGGACAACATTCCCACCTTGTATGCCTGGACTAACCAGATGTGCATGGGAAGCGGAACTTTGTGGTTCCCCGTACTCTCCGACTTCTATCCCCACGGAGCTGTGGCAAGCAAATACGGGGTTTTACGCTCAGATGGCGTCAGCGAACGGTCTCTATTTGTCATTGATAAGAAGGGAATCATCCGCTACATAGACGTCCACGATATCAACACGAGACCAAAATTGGAGGTTCTTGTAGGCGAACTACAAAAGCTAGAGAAGTAATGACGATTTTAGATTGCAGATTGCAGAATGTAGATTGTAGATTCTGGAGTCATATACCTGCAATGTAGATCAATCTGAAACCGGGAACCCACCCGAAGGGTGGGAGTCCGAAGGACAAATCTCAAATCTAAGATCTGCAATCGCCAGAGCTTTAGCGCTGGCCTTATATCCCTAATAACCTCGGGGCCTTGCGCTGGTAGCCTTCCTCTTCGGCCAGCAGGTCAAGATGGCCGCTGGCGACGTCGTCCACAGCCAAGGTCCTGGCATCTCCACCCTCACGGGTATCCATCACCTTGAGATAGCTTCGGCACTGTTCGCAAACGTACACCCGATACAGATCATCTCCCTCCCCGTGGAAATAGCGCAGATCCTCCTGTTTATCGGTACTGCAAAAGGGACACATCAGCCGGGGTAACTGCCAGAAGTTACCGCAGAATGAACAGAGGGCCTCCCTCTTACCTTCCTCACCGACCAAAGCAGCCATAGCCGGTAGTCCCCCGCAGACGGGACAGTAACCGTATTGCCAGTCATCTATAGCAGCCCGCTGAGCAACAGCTTGCACCGACGCCAACAGCGAGGGCTGTAGACTGAGCTTGGTCAGGGCCTGAACAACGGGGATCGCAACCTCCAAATCCTTTGCTACACCCTCAATCACCTCCGTATCGTTCTGCAGGACTGCTGCGCTCAGCCTAACAAGATCAAGCTTACCGGAATCCATTGCTTCCAGTAAAGTTTCTCCAGCTGCTGCCAAAACTGGATTCTCTTCCATCGAAAGGTGACAGATCCTCCGGAAAAGTTCCCTGGAGGAATCTCTATCCACCTGAAAATCTCCACGATCGATGAGGGGAAATCCCTCCTCGACCTTCAACCTTAACCGCTCTTCCGGGAGGTCTATTTCTGGTATTGCTGTTTGTTGCTGAGTTTCTTGCTGCGCTGCGAGCACCTTGTCATAAAAAGCCAGGATTTCCTCGAGCTCGCTCCTCTCTTGCCTTAGTTGGTTGAGCCGGGATGTCATGCGTTGATATAGATCATCGAGATCTGCAGTCATAAGCACGTGCCTTTCTTGCTAGTAGTTGAAAAATCTCGCTGTTTCTCAACACCTGTAATGATTAGCTTCTCATAATACCAAATTATCTGAGCATTCAATAGTAAGCCATTTCGCTCAAGAAAACCTTAAAAATGTAGGGGAGGGGTTAATCCCCGCCCCTACTTCATGTGAAACACTCGCTTAATTAGTCCAGGTGCGAAAAAGCGCGACTGCCTGCCTGCCATCGTCCGCCTGAGGTGGACTCAGGCGAGGCGGGCGGGAAAGCCGCTCCCACAAAACTTGGCCAAATGATCAGATTTCGACGTGCTAAGCAAACACAAAAAAAGGGAGGGACAAAGTCCCTCCCCAGGGTTAGCGCGACCTTATTTGGATCACGAGATTTCCATCACGCATTACAGTTTTGCCACACCTGTAATGAGTCCAGTGGCGGGCCGGAAGAGTTTGCGCAACGCCAGCTTGCGACTGATGCCAACATCGTTTTGCGCCACCGAAAACTTGTAGTAGATCGACGGATCGTCTACCACCAAGAAGATGGCACGAATAGAATCAGCATCGAGAAGCTGGGCCTTTTTGAAACCCTTCTTCTGAAGCGCAGCCACTCTCTTTTTCGCCATATCCAGTATTTCACCCCTGTCACCGAATTTCATGGTCCCAGTCGGACAGGCCTTAACGCATGCAGGAAGAAGGCCATTTCCCACTCGGTCGAAACACATAGTGCATTTGGATATCAGGCCAGTGCCTGGATCCTGCCGGGGTATATTGTATGGACATGACTGCCGGACCTCCTCAAAGTTCGAAGAGCTCAACATCCGGGTTTTGTCCGTATAAATGACGGCACCCGTGGACTCATCCTGAATGACGGCCCCGTCAACGAAACCTTCCGCGGTGTCTTTGCACGGGGGTTCGAGACAATGCCGGCACTGGTCCGGGAAAAAGTACCACTTGACCTTGCCCCCGGATTCCACCTCCCGGAATCGTACCAACTTAAAGGTACTGAAGGAGAGATCTGCTGGGTTTTGGAAGCTCCCCCAATTGTAGGTCTTGGTGGCCGGCAGCTTGTTCCACTGCTTGCAGGCCACCTGGCAGCCTCGGCAAGCCGTACACTTGGTGGTGTCTATGAAAAACGATTTATCAGCCATACAGGTCTCACCTCCTTTTAGGCCTTTCTAACGTTCACCATGAAGGCTTTGGTTTCCGGGATCTTGGTATTGGGATCACCGATGGAAGGAGTGAGCAGGTTGGAACTGTCACCGCCATCTTTGGGAGTGACCCAGCCAAAACACCAGGGCAAGCCCACCTGATGAATAGTGGTACCGGCAATCTTGAAAGGTTTGAAACGTATGGTCACTATGGCCACCGCTTCCACCTTTCCACGCGCCGACTCCACCGTCACCTTATCACCGTTCTTGACCCCTTTGAGCTTTGCCAGCTCATGGCTCATCTCGCAGAAGGACTGGGGCTGTGTCTCAAGCAACCACGGCTGCCACCTGGTCATAACACCTGTCTGCCAGTGCTCGGTGACCCGATAGGTGGTGGCAACTATTGGGTAGCGCGGATCGCAGGTGGCCCGGGTGTCAGCGTCAGTCCCGAATTCCTTGATGGTGGGATTGATGAACTGTCCACTCATCAAGTTCTTCTCAATGGGACACTCCAGAGGCTCATAGTGCTCCGGAAAGGGCCCATCGGCGCGACCTGGCCCGAACATGTGGGCATGACCATCGGGCTTCATGATGAAGGGGTACTTGGTCTTGGGGTTCACCTTGCCGTCAGCGGTTAACATGGGCGGCCAGCCGCCGTCAGGCACATCGCCTACCCATTTTTCGCCGGTCCAGGTGATCACCGGATGCTCTTTATCCCACGGTTGACCGTAACGGTCCACCGAGGCCCGGTTGTAGATGATCCGACGGTTTACCGGCCAGC
Source organism: Desulfobacteraceae bacterium (assembly GCA_002899795.1). Lineage (GTDB taxonomy): Bacteria > Desulfobacterota > Syntrophobacteria > BM002 > BM002 > BM002. Next base: position 7,030 of record PPDG01000322.1, read on the forward strand.
ACCAGGACCACTCGGAGTAGAGGCCGATGCCGGATTTATCCTCGGTGCCGCGGCGCGCCGCCATGTTGCCCTTCTCGGTGTAACTATGGCAGTAGAGCCAGTTGCCCGAGGAGGTGGTGCCGTCAGCCTGCAAAAAGGCAAAACTGGGCACCAGGGTACCCGCCTTGTACATTTTCCCTTTGACGGTTACATCCGCCAGAAAGTAGCCGTTGATCTCCTTGGCCACCTTGTGGGAATCGAACTTGCCGTTAGTGGTGTAATCCCACTTGAGGTTCAAGATGGGCTCAGGAAAAGCTCCTCCCTCTACCCGGTAGAGCTCGCGGATCTTGTCCATGAGCTCAACCATGATCTCACCATCAGGCAGGGCATCCCCAGGAGGATCAGCCGCCTTGTAGCGCCACTGGCTCCAACGGCCACTATTGGTAATGGAGCCTTCCTTTTCCACAGAAGCAGCGCAAGGCAGGAAAAAGACCTCGGTCTTGATCTTTTTGGGATCCATACCCGGACCCCTCCAAAAAGAGCCGGTCTCGTTTTCAAACAGGTTGACGTTTACCATCCAGTCCAGCTTGGTGAATGCCTCACGGTTCTTGTTGGCATTGGCTCCGGAACAGGCCGGGTTCTGACCCCAGGCAAAAAAGCCGGTGAACTCACCCCTATACATGGCGTCAAACAGATCCAGCCAGGAATAGCCCTTGCCATCATCGACCTTGGGCATCCAGTCGTAGCCAAAACCGTTGACTGGAGTTGCATTTGCACCAAACATGGATTTAAGGAAACTCACTGAATATTTAGGATAGTTTCCCCACCAGTTGGCGCTGAGTGGATCGTTGGTCTTCGGAGTCCACTTCTTGTTATAGGCATCCAAAGAAGTGTCGGATGCCCTGGCCGTTTTCAGATAGCCGGGCCAAATGTGCCATAACAGGCAGTGGTCCGTGGAGCCCTGAACGTTGGACTCGCCACGCAGGGCATTGACACCGCCGCCGGCAACTCCCATGTTGCCCAGAAGCAACTGGATCATGGCCATGGTCCGAATATTCTGGACACCTACGGTGTGCTGGGTCCAGCCCATAGCGTACATAATGGTAGCGGCCTTGCCCTTCTTGCCCGAGGCCGCATAAGTCTTGTAGACCTTTTCCAGGTCCGCCGTGGGTGTACCCGTAATTGCCGAGACCTTTTTGAGATCATAGCGGGAGAAGTGTTTCTTCAGCTGTTGGAACACGCAACGCGAATTCTTGAGGCTGTGGTCTCTCTCGGGAATACCCTCTTTGTCCTTGTCAAAGGCCCAGGAAGACTTATCGTAAGACTTGGTCTTCTTGTTGTAGCCTGAAAAAAGCCCATCCTTGAAGCCGAACTTCTTGCCCAGGATGAAGCTGGCGTTGGTGTAATACGCCACATACTCCTTGTCATACAGGTTGTTGCTGATGATGTAGTTGATCATCCCACCCAGAAAGGCGATGTCGGTCCCTGAGCGCAGGGCGGTGTAAAAGTCCGCCTTGGCTGAGGTCCGGGTAAAACGGGGATCAACACTGAGAAGGGTTGCCCCATTCTCCATGGCTTTGCCTACCCACTTCATGGAGATGGGGTGATTTTCGGCGGCATTGCTTCCCATAACCAGGATGCAATCGCTGTTGCCGATATCAATCCAGTGGTTGGTCATTGCGCCGCGTCCGAACGACTCTGCCAGAGCCGCAACAGTGGCGCTGTGTCAGATACGGGCCTGATGTTCAATGTAGGCCAGACCCAAAGCCCTCATCATCGTCTGCAGCGCCCAGCACTCCTCATTGTCTAGTGCAGCGCTGCCCACATGGGCAATGCCATCAGTTCTATTGACCACCTGGCCCTTGGCGTTCGTAGTTGTAAAGCTGGAGTCACGACTTTGCTTTACTCGCCTGGCAATCTCACTCAAGGCCTGTCCCCAGGACATTTCCACCCATTTGTCACTGTAAGGGGCACGATAGAGAGGCCGCTTGATTCGACTCTCTGTGGTGACCAACTGGTACAGAGCTGCGCCTTTGGCACAGAGTGAGCCCTGGTTGATGGGGTGATCTGGATCGCCTTCGGTGTTGATGATCTTGCCCGATCCGTCTCTGGAGGTGTGGACAATTATGCCACAACCAACTGCGCAGTAGGGGCAGATGGTGGTGGTTTCCTTGGCCCAGCGAATTTTGAGCGTCTGGGCCTGCGCCTCTACCGGTGCCAGGTTAAAACCCAATCCACCGAGAGCTAGGCCACCTACCGCAGCACCAGAGAATTTCATGAAATCTCTTCTTGTGATCTGCATGGGTTTAATTTTCCCTCCTTTCATGAAACATCGGTACACTTCGATCATGTTTTAGACTGGCTCTTAACACCCCCTTTCACGCCTTAGAGGTCCATATACCTCTAATTGTCTGTTCAGTTACTTATCCATTAGCCGTTGACTTGAAAGTTATAGCTCGGAATACTTTTCCCGAGCTTCTCGAACAGTTTGTCAATGATTTACCGGGTCGAGATAAAACCCAGACGGAAGTTTACCAATGTTAAGGTCTAGCGCTTGCTACTAAAACTCAACCAAATAGTTATTATTAATAGACGTATTGCGGTCTGAGATTCTGTCTGATGACAGTGGGCGCCTCATGAGCGTAGTGATACTGAAATGAGATAGATAAAAAGTTAATGGTTGAAAAGCTTAAACATATTGGGTCAAGATAGCACATTCGAGGGGACTGTCAAGAACAAACAGTTATGTCAATATTGACATAATTGCTCGAAAACTTTACTTTAAATGCAACAACAACCTCACTGTTAAAAGCAGCTACTATGTCAATATTGACATAAAACAGGATCACATGCTGAGACTGATAAACTATCTGGCAAGCTGATGGAAAAATCAGAAAATAGCAATACCGGGCTTGGGCTCGACAAGGGCAAATGCGGTCTTACTATATAGGAAGGTATCCGATAGCAACCTGGAGGCACTGATGAAAACCATCCATGGATTCGAGCGTATTACTGAAAAGCACATCTCTGAATTGGAGACTAAAGCTGAGCTTTATCGCCACGTAAAGACAGGAGCAGAGCTATTGTCCCTAGTCAACAATGACGAAAATAAGGTCTTCGGAATCATCTTCCGTACCCCACCCTCCGATTCAACTGGTGTGGCTCATATCTTAGAACATTCTGTACTCTGCGGTTCACGCAAGTATCCTTTAAAGGAACCCTTTGTAGAGCTTATGAAAGGTTCTTTGCAAACCTTTCTCAATGCTTTCACCTATCCCGACAAGACTTGCTACCCTGTGGCCAGTCAAAACCTGCAGGACTTTTACAATCTTATAGATGTCTACTTGGATGCCGTGCTCTATCCGCGCCTAACCCCATTCACCTTGCAGCAGGAAGGACACCACTTTGAACTGGAAGAACTGGATAAACCACTTATCTATAAAGGGGTAGTCTACAACGAGATGAAAGGTGCCTACTCGTCTCCAGACAGGGTTCTGGCTGAGCACAGCCAGCAGTCACTCTTCCCGGACCATACCTATGGTTACGATTCAGGTGGAGAACCCAAACATATCCCCAGCCTCACCTTCGAGCAGTTCACGTCATTTCACCAGAAATACTACCATCCATCCAATGCCCGTATCTTTTTTCATGGCAATGATGACCCGGAGCAGCGGCTTCGCTTGGTGAATGATTACCTCAAAGACTTTGAGCGCCAGGAAATTGACTCAGCCATACATATACAACCGCCGTTCAAAGGACCGAAACGTATTATTCGGTCTTTCGGTGCCGGCTCAGATGATAGCGGCGAACTGAAAGGGATGCTCACCATAAACTGGCTGCTCACCGAGACTACCGATGCGGAAACAAATCTGGCCCTCAGAATACTCAACTATATACTTCTCGGAATGCCCGCCTCACCTCTCCGTAAAGCGCTGATTGACTCAGGTTTCGGCGAAGATCTGGCCGGTGTTGGTCTCGAGGATGAACTGCGGCAGATGTATTTTTCAACTGGGCTTAAGGGCATTAACATAGACAATGGAGATCGTGTTGAGGACCTCATTTTCCAGACCCTGGACAGTCTGGCCAGAGAAGGGATTGACCCCCTCACAGTGGAGGCAGCACTCAATACAGTAGAGTTCCGTCTGCGGGAAAACAACTCAAGAAATTATCCTCAGGGGCTGCTCTTCATGTTGCGTGCACTTACTACCTGGCTTTACGACGCTGACCCCATGGCCTTGCTCGCCTTTGAGGCTCCCCTTGCAAAAATAAAATCCCAGCTGGCTGCAAATTCCTTGTTTTTTGAGGGCATGATCGAAAGGTTCTTTTTGAACAATCCACACCGCGCCACTCTCATACTTCACCCTGACCCCACCCTTCTCGAGAAAGAAGAAGCTGAAGAACGAGAGCGCCTCGCCGCAGCCCGCTCGGCAATGAGCCAAGAGAAACTCCAAACCGTCATTGACCAGACCAACGAACTCAAGCGCATCCAGCAAGCCCCCGATCCGCCCGAGGCCTTGGCGACCATTCCTATTTTGAAGCTTAGCGACTTGGACAAAAGAAATAAGATTATTCCTCTGACCATTATCGAACAGAGAGACACGAAGGTTCTTTTTCATGACCTGGTCACCAGCTCTATTGTTTACCTGGACGTGGGTTTCAACCTCCACGCAATGGAGCAACAGTACCTGCCTTTTGTCCCTCTCTTTGGTCGGGCTCTTCTCGAGATGGGCACTGAGAAGGAAGATTTCGTCACACTCACGCAGCGTATTGGCCGCAAAACTGGAGGAATCCACCCTCAATCTTTCACCTCTGCTGTCGGTGGCGAAGAGCGGGGGGCGTCCTGGCTCTTCCTGCGCGGCAAGTCCATGCTGGCGCAGAGCCGTGACCTCATGGCCATTCTACGGGATGTGCTTCTCACGGTGCAGTTCGACAACCAGGAGCGCTTTCGGCAAATGGTTATGGAGGCGAAAGCCCGGCATGAACAGAGGTTGGTGCCCGAAGGGCACCAGGTGGTCAACGTGAGGCTGCGGGCCCATTTTAACGAGGCTGACTGGGTTGCCGAACAGATGAAAGGCGTTAGTTACTTATTTTTCTTGCGAGACCTCACCCGTAAAGTCGATGAGGACTGGCCCGGTGTACTGGCCAGCCTGGAACATATGCGTCAAACTTTGGTGAGCCGGCAGAACATAATCATCAACGCCACCTGCGCCGAGCAGGATTGGTTGGAGTTCAATCCTCACCTAGATGGTTTTCTAAAACAATTGCCAGCAGATGCTGTCCAGGAATTTAAGTGGTCACCTGACAAGCCTGCCGGTTTCGAAGGAATGATCATCCCGGCACAGGTTAACTACGTGGGCAAAGGGGCGAATCTCTATCAACTGGGCTACCGTTTACACGGCTCAGCGCATGTAATCTCACGCTACCTGCGGACAGCTTGGTTGTGGGACCGTGTTCGCGTCCAGGGCGGAGCTTACGGTGCCTTCTGCCTATTCAATCATCTATCCGGCACCCTAACCTTTGTCTCTTACAGAGATCCCAATCTCATCAAGACAATAGAAACATTTGATGAAACAGCAAAATTCTTACGGTCCACTGACCTCACGGATGATGAACTTACCAAAAGTATCATCGGAACTATTGGAGAGATCGATAGACATCTTCTCCCTGACGCCAAGGGATATACTTCTTTGGTGCGCTATCTCACCAAAGAAACTGACGAGAAGCGCCAACTGTTACGCGAAAATGTGCTCAACACCTCAGTTGGGGATTTCAGAGACTTTGCCGATGTTTTAGATGGGGTGAAACGGAGTGGGTTAGTGAAAGTGGTGGGCTCAGCCAGCGCTCTTGATACCGTTGCTGCAGAGCGGCAAGGCTGGCTGGAAGTATTTAAGTTATTATAACTGGAGTACTGGAGTGTTGGATTCAAGTGGGGTAGGTGTCGGGTGTCAGGTTTCAGGTGTCAGGAAAACAAGGCATAGAGCAAAGAGCATGGAGCATAGGGTTAAAAACTCAAGCTAAAAATTTTTTTTCTCTATGCCCTATGCCTATTTCAAATCCGCAATCCGAAATCCGCAATCCGAAATCGTTCTCTCCTCACAGAATGTGCCCTGAGCCCTTCTTGATCAGGATATTATAAGCCTTCAAACGGTCCTCGGGTGGGAGATTACGGAGGTCATCGAGCACCAGGAGGATACCCCCATCCCGCAACAACTCCTCGTTGTTGAGCATCTTGAGTGTGTAGTCCCGGATCATACCGTGATACGGTTCTTTTAGATCAGAGAATTGGATACCCGCCACATGGACATCTTCATCCTGGCCTTGCTCTTCTTCATGAACACGAGAATACATTACTTCTCCAGCCAGCTCGATTGAATTGAGAGTGCCCGGTAAAAGGAACTCCATGGTTAAGCTATCTCCAGGGCTGAATGGATCGGCTGACTTGATGAAAATTCCCTCCGTGCCAAGGTTAACGATCTTGGCCCTAATACTGGAGCCGTCAGCCAGGTCGCAACGTACATCCAGATTGACTGGTACCCGTAGACTCTTTCTCTGGCCTCTACCTTCTTCCATGATTTTTCTCTTCGTGTGGTTGTCCCCAATTCTGGCTACACGCTAGCAATCGCCCGCATACAACGAAAGAGGAGATTTGCCTTTGCCTCTGTTACAGTGCGCACCTATTTATTTTCCATCCGGAAACCCCTCCATGTCATTCTGAGCAAAGCGAAGAATCTCCGCGGATCCAGTAACTATGAGATTCTTCGTCGTCCGCCGTCGGCGGGACTCCTCAGAATGACATCCATAAACGTGGTTTCCGGATGGGCACTATTTAGACACCCTTCTCCCCCGTTCTCACGATTTCTTGCTCCAGTCTTCAATCTCTGCAGCCTCGTATTCCTCCTGCTTGAGGGCAAGGTCCAGACTTAGAAGAAGTCCGACGTGTTTTTGAGTCTCACTTTCCCCTTGGAATTTAATGTGTTCCTCACGAGCTCCTCGCACATCTTCGAGGCCCTTCTTGAGTGCCACGCCAACTGAAGCACTCAGGTCTATCTTACCGGCTTCAAAGCGCGGCGTGATACCGTTCTCAGCGACCTCCTCTGCAAGATGGGCAAGCTGTTTCATCTTGGTCATGGCAAAATCCATGAGCTGCCAGCCAACGATGGATTCCTGCTGGAACACCCAAGAGGAACGGATGTGCTGCAACATCTCTGTGTATTTGCTTGCCACCAGCCCCTGGAGGCGCTCAACAAATTCCTCTGGGAGCTCGTTTTCTTCGTCTGGCAACCCCTCTGCTTGCTGAGGTGTCATCTTGTCCAGAATCCGCTGAAACTTCCTGGCATGATATTCAGACTCCCAGGCCTCTCTATGTAAAACTCGCTTGATGTGAGGGTCATCCACTTTGTCCGCCTCACCATGGTAATGCGGTACCAGTTTCAGCTCGTAATCAACATATGACTTGAATATGGTCGCCCTGTTGGTGGGGTCATACGGATAAGGGGCCGGGGCCAGATTGGGCTCTCCCCCGTGCCTTCCGACAATCATCCCGAGCCAGTGCATGTGCCACATCTCTTCCCTGGCGCGAGACAATAAGCTAGCACCGAGTGGAGTGTCCTCCCCTTCCAGGTAACTATGAACCAGATAGCGTAGAATGGCCGCATGCTCGTCTGTCAGATCCCTGTTCAACATTGTTATCAATTCCTGCTTTTCCATTCCGAACCTCCCGTGTGTGCCTTAAACCAATTTTTAGTCTGCTTTGATAATAGTTTCTCCTGCTAAATCTCGTCAAGGTTTATCACCGCACCAACAAAAAATTGTCACAACTATGACAATGCTTCAAAAAAAAGCCAGTCCCACATGGAGACTGGCTCTTTCATATTCCGCCCCATCGCCACTTGCCTGGCAACAGGATAAGTACCCGTCACTCAGATACCCACAT
>PPDG01000593.1 GCA_002899795.1 Desulfobacteraceae bacterium
AGAGAAAGTGTGTATTAAAGTATGTTATCTCCAATTTGAGTGAAGCGCCGTGGCGGATCCGGCGGCGATGGTTGACCTTACTGATTCACTCACTTTCGCTCATGAAAACGGGATTACCTTCACAAAAAACCAACAACTGTCCTGGCTTAAAACTTATCCAATTCTCATCGCTCAAAGGCTCGCTGGCCACGAGATATCCTCGTTCATCCGGATCTATAATCTCTGCTAAGTCAATTGTCAGATATGGTCCACGAAGTCTGACGACCTCGTAGGGAGCGTGACGCAGCAAGAAATGCAGCCCCACGTAACCCGAGCTGTCGTGATAAGCGAACAAGTGGGTGCCATCACTAAAAATCAGGTTGAGCTCACCTAAGCGGTTTATCTCTCCTAATTTCTCATGCAAGAAAATAAAGTCATTTCTATCGGCCAGGCGCAACTCATGATGCTTGATCCATGACAAAAGACTACAGAAAATGAGTTCAGAATCAGTTGTGCCAATTGGGATGAACTCTCCGGTGGGGAAAATCAGTTGATCAAAATCTATCGTGCCATTGTGGGCAAAAACCCAGGTCTTATGATCAAACCTCCTATAAAAGGGGTGCGTATTGACATAACCTGCCTCACCTGCTGTAGCACGGCGGATATGTGAGACAAAGATCCTCGAACGAGCACCCAAGTCTTCCAGAAAGCTTCTGGCCAGACGACTCCGGTCCACTGGTCTTGCTTCTTTAATAACTTGGGTCCCGTATTCATTATACCAGGCAACTCCCCACCCATCAGGGTTATCCGTTGCTCCAGCTTTCAGTCCAGAAAAGGCTAATTGAACGGTAACCTCTTTGTTAAAACAGAGACCAAGTAGTTCGCACATGAAAATTCCCTCCCCACAGGACACAATTCAGATTGAATTGAAAGCGAGAGATACTGAAACCAACATCAGCTCTGATCACACCCTAGAATGGGCTCACAGATTTCTGCAAGAAAAGGGCCCTTGCAAAACTAAAGATTACATCCCTTAATTTAAACTCGTCTGGGTTTCACTCTGGCATAATGTCTGGGGTACTTTATATCAGTGAAGATAGCGGCGGTTTGTTATTCCAGTAAATCCCAGGCTGAGTTCTTATCTCCGACAAGTAAAGTTACCTCGCTGGCATCAGGTTTTTCACAAGTATCGCCAGAGTAAGTGGAAATCAGGTCGGAGGCATATTGCCCAGCCACAGGTGAAAAGTACATGGAGAATTGAGGTACGGGGAATGTATCACAAAATAACGCCATCTCTTGAGGCGTTTCAGCTTTGATAAAAAGTGCTTCAAAGTCACTCTGGATTTTTTCAGATATTCCTTCGGACAGCTGCTCACTGCTCAATATCAACTCGTACCAAGGCATTTTAGCTTCTCCCGTTCTTTGGCAAGGAACCTGCACAAACAGGGCACCCCTACCCATGAGGTTCGCTTTGCATTTAGAGCATTCAACGCTGACGAGGTTGACTCGTTTGATTTCGTCAGAGTCAAGATGGCTGATCACTTCTCTCTTTTTCTACCAAGGAAGCAATGTATTGTCGATTTTCGGGTGATATTGCCATGAATCTGATGCCCATTCCGAATACTGCTTTATCATCGATGTCTAAGTTATCCGACCACACCAATTTAGCAATCACGGGAATGGACTTCGCTCCAGGAGGCTTGAGAATAATGGTAAAGTTTTGTCCTAGTTCGGGCTCCATGGGGGAAAAGATACAAGCACCGTCAACGCTAATATCTTTTGTCTTTCCTGTAATAGAACCTTGGAAGGTTTTGATGAAAGCATACCAATTAACAAGGATTCTAGGATGGAGTCGTGTTTCGATATCCATAACTGTTTGAGCGGAGGCTACTACTCCAACTTTTCCTCTTTGAAAAGAGACAGTTGCTTCTCAGAGGCCTTGCTTGGAGGACTCACGGTGCCAGAGCTTAAACACTCAGAGAGGGGATAGTTTCTGTTACAGTCCCAGCAGTAAACATGCTCGTCGCCTGGTCCCCAAGAGATGTGCTTGTGCCCGCAGGGGCATTGCTTAGGGTCTTTAAACGGGAGTGTCTTCATATTTCTTTTGCCAGCGCCTTATCGATTTCCCAGCGAATTTTCTCTCGTACTTCTTCTGTAGGTTTTTTACTGATTACAGGGTACAAGAATGAAGGGACAAGTGGAAACAAAAAAAGCCCCCACTAACAGTCCAGCACCGGCTAATGGGGGTTAGCCCGGATATTTCATGAATTACTTCCTGCGACCACGGATATAACCGCCCTTCCTGGCGTCCTCGGGTGTTCCTTCGACAGGCTCCCCGAGACTACGCTCGGGACAGGCAGGACAGGCTCCCCCTGCGACGTACCATTCAGGTACGCCTCGGAACCAACACCCTGTGGTTGCC
>PPDG01000603.1 GCA_002899795.1 Desulfobacteraceae bacterium
ACTTCAAAATCCGAAATAATTTTGCCCTGCGCCTTGAGCCTTGCGCCTAACAGGAAGGACGGCCATATCCGTGGTCGCAGCAAGTGATTCATGAAATGTCCGGGCTAGGCATTATATTTGCAGATTCCCAGTGACACTGTAGTCATACCCTCTGGAGTCAGTCGCAATGAATGATCGCCATGACCAAAAAGAGCAACCAAAAGGTAACCACCTTAGACTATGTCAACATCTTGCTGAGCTGGAAGGCAAAGCTGGCCAGCTTGAGATAGACGCGGATAAGCTTCCGGAGGAAGTGCAACCCTGCACCTTGGCTGAAGCTATAAACGACGGTCTGGCAATGATCGACGAAAACATGCGGATTATCTTTGCTAACAATCGATTCTGCGAAATCATCGGCTACTCTCGCGATGAGGTTATCGGGCATTCAGCCTCCGGCTTTCTTACGGAGGCCGACAAGAAAATAGTTACAGAGCAAGTTGCGAGAAGAAAGACCGGCAAACGCGATCCCTACGAGCTAGCGTGGATCCGAAAAGATGGACAGAAGTCATTCGTGCTTATGTCACCCAGACCGATTTTTGCTCCAGATGGCAGCTTTAAGGGTAGCATTGCGGTGGTCACCGACATCACCGATCGCATACGGGCCGAAGAAAAGTTACTGAGTACGACCCAAAAACTTGAAGTGCGGGTGCAGGAACGTACCGCTGACCTAGAAAGCGTAAACAAAGGGTTAGAGAGCGAGATCGCCGAGCGCAAGCAAGTCGAGAAGGAGTTGCGAGAAAGTGAACAACGCTATAGTAGCCTTTTCAAGAACAATCACTCAGTGATGCTCCTGATTGATCCGGAGAGTGCAGACATAGTAGAGGCCAATCCTGCAGCCTGCTCCTTCTATGGCTGGAGTCAAGAAGAACTTACAAGCATGAAGATTACAGATATCAATATGCTGCCGCACGAGCAGACTTTTCAGGAAATTGAGCAAGCCAAGTCCGAATCGCGCTATCATTTTTTCTTCCGTCACCGTTTGGCGAATGAAGAAATCCGTGATGTTGAAGTATACAGTGGGCCGATCAGACTACATGGCAAAGAGCTTCTATATTCCATCGTTCATGACATCAGCGAGCGCAAGCGAGCTGAGCAGGAACTACGTGAGTCCAAGGACTTGTTCCAAAAAGTATTTGAAAGTCAGCGGGATGCTCTTTTCATTTTGGACGCCTCAGTCCCAGCTAGAATCTCAGACTGTAACCCAACCGCAGCAAAGATGTTCGGCTACAATCGCCAGGAGATGCTGGGCAATACAACAAATTTCTTGCACGTGGATGAATCATCATTACGAAAGTTTCAAGAGCAGCTCTATCCCGCCGTAACTGAGCGAGGTTTCTTCCATCTGGCCGAGTTCGAGATGAAACAAAAGGACGGCACAGTTTTTCCTACCGAGCATACTGTACTAGGGCTGGAAGACGAAAAAGGCGAGCGTGTTGGTTGGGTAAGTGTCGTCCGGGATATTACTGAGCGTGAGCAAGCAGAGGAGGAAAAGAAGAAACTGGAGGGACAACTTCTTCAGACCAAAAAATTGGAGGCCATTTCTACCCTGTCGGGCGGGGTTGCTCAAGAACTCAGCAACTTGTTTCAGGCAGTGCATGGTTACGTTGAGCGTCTCATGTGGGGTAAAGAGCAGGATGATCCAAGATACCAGGAACTACTGGAGATTACCAATGCGGCCTTCCGGGGAGCGGTCCTGTCAAAGCGACTACTTGCTTTCAGCGGCATAATAGAGAGTAAAAAGCACCCGATTGATCTCAACCAAGAAATAAAAAAGGTTCACAAATTGTTGATGAGAACCATGCCAGAGACAATCAAACTTGAGCTCCATTTGGCGAATGAGATTACCATTATTAATGGAGACCCGAACCAGATTGAACAAGCGTTATTAGCCTTAGCCGTCAACGCCCGAGATGCCATGCCGGGTGGTGGAAAAATTATCATCGAAACAAAACGGATGATTTTGGACGACGATTTTCTTCGAACTCACGCCGGAGCTGCAATGGGAGAGTGTGCCCTTATTACCGTATCCGACACCGGGCCGGGCCTGGGCCAAAAAACCTTGGAACACGTTTTTGACCCCTTCTATTCCAAAGAAGACAGTGGTGAGAAAACAGGTCTGGGGTTATCCATGGTCTACGGAATTGTCAAAAACCATGGTGGGTATATATCATGCTCCAGTGAACCCAAGATTGGTACTACCTTCATGATCTATTTGCCGGTAACCGAAAAAGAAACGTAAGTAAAGAATCCGGGCCCAAAGGGACTTCCGACTGCCCCCTGGAAGGGGCTACAAAATTGGATCCAGTCTCCCCGGTCAGCACTCAGAATTCAACTATCAGCTATCAAGTCTTTG
>PPDG01000396.1 GCA_002899795.1 Desulfobacteraceae bacterium
ACATGTATTGTTCCTCCATCGCGCCTAGCGCATCTTGGTCAAGTGGTTAATTTGTAGATTCGTTAAAGTCGTTCAAGTCGTAGAAACCGTCAAGTAGTAAACGGTGAACAGTAAACCCTTCGACCCATTCGACAGGCTCAGGGCAGGAGGTAAGCAGTAAGTGGTAAAAATTTATCTGTTTGACTAATTTTCTAATTCTCTAATTTTCTAATTAACCAGCCTGCCTGCTGCCAGCTGCGCCCTGATCTAGCTACTCCTCAGTAACAGAGATCTGCCCGGGTTTCTGGATTCATTCTCTGCTGTGACCCGTATGGCTCTCTTGCCACTAACTGGACACTCATGTTCGCAAATACCGCAGCCGATACAAAGGTTCAGATCCACATGGGGGAGTTGGAGCCTTACTTGAATTTCAACCTTACTTCCAGGTTCTCCATACAAAGGCTTATTATCGGCGATGGTCACCCTGTCGCTGGTGTTTGCAGAAATTCGAAAAAGCTGTTTTCCATGCCGATCAGCCGTCTTGATGTAATAGTCACCTGTGGAGAATTGGTCCGGCTGTAGATCGCTCTCAACAAATTCGAGAGTTTGCTTAGCAGCTTTCAGAATGGTAAGAACACCACCTCTGATCGTGCTGAAATGTTCTCGGGTAAAGATTGCCTTTGGGCTCACCGGGCAGTTCTCCTGGCAGACAATACATGGCCTGTCCATGGCCCAGGGCAGACAGCGACCCCTATCAACAAAAGCCGTTCCCAATCGGATAGGACCAGCCTGGGCGTATTCTTTTCGACCAAGTTTCTCTTCCAGGGTGATAGGCCTGATCGCCGCGGTGGGACAGATGTGTGAGCAGGCAATACAGTTGAGTTGGCAGCCGCTGGTGCCGATTCGGAAGTTCAAGATAGGAGACCACAACCCCTCTAGGCCGCTCTCCAGTCCAGCGGGGTGAATGATATTGGTTGGACAAATTCGCATACATTGGCCACATTTGAGACATCGGGCCAGGAAATCAGGATCGGCCAGGGCGCCAGGAGGACGAATAACTGAGGGGGGAAAGTTGGGACCTACCAAACCACCCAGACGCACCACTGGAATGGCCATTGCCCCTGAGAGAAAGGAGGCCAAAAATCCCCGGCGGGAAAGATCTGGCAGGGTTATCTCGCCGGCTTCAGAAGGAGCAGTGCGGTAACTGACGATACCATCTTGACAACTTTCCAAACAGTTCATGCAGAGCACACATTCGCTTAGGCGGATCTTGTCGGTTGGTTGACAGGCCCCCTCGCAATCGGTGTCACAGAGCTGGCACTGGCTACATTTATCCCCACTTTTTCCTATTCTCCAGAGCGAAAACGTCCCGAGTACACCAAAAAGGGCGCCCAGCGGACATATGAATCTGCAGTAAAAGCGAGGAACCTTAAAATTCAAAAAAACCGCTGTGAGAAAAATGGTGCCGATCAACAAGCTGCCTTGGTAGTAACGCTGGCTAGCTGAAAGCCTCTCTGCAAGAGGCAAAAGAGTAAGGTTTATTGATCGATGGAACAGGGGAATTGGGTCCAGGAGTCCGGTTTGCAGGGAGGCGGCAACCAGGTTTTCGGCCGGGAGTATCAGACCGAGTCCCAGCCAAAGTCCGATAAGGGAGAATAGAATGGTCATGGCTTTCTTTGGGTTGGGCACGACTTTTAGCAAGGAGAGCAATGCCAGACCTGTTAAAATAATTATCGCGACCACCATAGAGAGCTTGGGTCTGTTGGGAACAATTCTGAACAGACGACCAAGCAGGCTGGAGGCAGCCGCTGTGAGCAAGAATATGAGAAGGTAGTATTTGATGGACTGGCCGGGGTGGTATTGGTTGAGGGCAATTTTCGCTGAGATCCTTTTTCTGCGCTTACTTAAATAGCCGACGAAATGGTGCAAGGTGCCAAAAGGACATACCCAACTGCAAAAGAATCTACCCAGAAGTATGGTCAGAGCCACGGTCACCAGCGCCCACAAAAGACCCCGGTAGAGCGACTGGGTGCTGAGCATGCTAGCCACTGCGACCAGGGGATCAAGTTGAAGGAACCAGTTGACCGGCCAGCCCCGCAGTTGCCACCACTGCACCCCTATAGTTGTGACAATGCAGAACCAGATAAACAGCAGGAAGAAGAAGACTTGAGATATGCGTCTGACCGTTACTATTCGCATTGTTCAATCGTTGAAGTTGTTGAAGTCGTTCAAATCGTATAACAAGTTCTGTGGGAGCGGCTTTCTAGCCGCGATCTTATACCTCTTACAACAAATGACAGCGAAGCGTAGTGACCCAATGACGGCGCAGCCATATGACGCGAAGCTCGATGAGAGCTGAGCACTGCTGCTAGCAGGTAGGGTCCTATGACACGTTCACACGTGCTGGACTG
>PPDG01000137.1 GCA_002899795.1 Desulfobacteraceae bacterium
ACCTTCAAGGTAATTATCGTCCTGGATGCTACCCTCGTGCTTTCAGGTGCGGTGCTGACGAGCTATGTGGGAGTAACCGGGCTTGTACACAGGATGGCATTGGATCAAGTGCTGCCCCAGTTTTTCTTGAAAAAAAGCCGCAGAAATACGAGCCACCGTATCATTATCACTTTCTTTCTGCTCTGCTCTTCCATCCTTTTGGTTACCAAGGGAAGTCTGCTCTCCCTGGCAGGGGTCTACACCATTTCTTTTCTGGGTGTCATGACCCTTTTTGGTTTTAGCAATATCCTTCTGAAGACGCGACGAAAGGAATTGAAGCGAACCTATCGTGCGGGGTGGCTAACCATAATCATTGCCATCTTAGCCACTAGTGTGGGCATGGTGGGTAACGTTATTATTGATCATTATAACCTGCTCTACTTCATGCAATATTTCATCCCCACGGTGCTCCTGGTTGTCCTCATGTATCTTCGCATTCCGATCTATAGAACCATCTTGCAGGTACTAAATAATCTTATGGGCAGGTTCTTGGTTTGGCGCACGATAGTGATAGACAGGATAACCTCGCTAACAGAACAGCGAGTGGTACTGTTTGTCAGAGGCGGAGACTTGAGGCGCTTGCACACTGCTTTCAACTACATCGTCAATAACGAGTCAAGCCGCTCGGTGGTGATCTTCCATCTCTACCCAAATCCAGGGCAAAGTGACGAGGAAGGAATCAAACACAGTCTGGAGGCATTAGAGGAGATTTTCCCGATGCTGAGGGCGAAGTTTGTAGCGCGCGAGGGTAAATTTGGCCCGGAGATCGTTGAGGCCGTTTCCAAAGAATTTGGAGTACCCACCAACAATATATTTATCGGCGCCCCTGAGGAAAAGCACGCCTTTTCAATCCAGGATCTGGGAGGGGTTCGGGTGATCTTCTGACTCAGCGCTACGCTGACACATAAACTCCCCTACCTACTCTCTTGATTTTTCCTTCCTTGCTCGCCTTGAAGATGATGGCTCTGATCTTGGTGTCAGCGAATCCCGTTTTTTTCTTCAGTTTGGCAACGTCTACACCCTTTTTGTCACCTTTGATGACTTTCAAGACCTCGTCCGTCGCCGTCAATTTCTTTGCTTTTTTTGCTTTTGCTGGTACCTTTTTCGGCTTGCGGGCAACAATCTTTCTTACAGGAGCTCTCTTTTTGCGCTTGGGTTTGGGCTTGGGCTTTGGCGCTGCTCTCCTTTTGGGTTTCTTGGCTTTCTTCGGTGGTTCGGGCTTACCCACCTCACCGACAAGCTTTTCGATCTCCTCGGACAGACCTTTCAGGGCATTTGACATGAATGATAACACTGCTTCCGAGTTCTTTGCGGTCGCGCCCCTCCCCGCATGCCTCCTCATTAAAAGCAACAGCAATTGCTCTGGAGTAGATTCATAGGTGGTAAATCTGCCCGCGCAATCCAGACACTTACGACGGCGTCTGATGGCAGTTCCTTCCTTGGTTGGCCTGGAATCGATGACTCCGTTGTCAATCTTTCCGCAGAATGGACATTCCATGGTAATACCTCCTGTCTATTTAACCTTTATCTAATGAATCGGTGCTAGCCCAATACCCCCTCCCCTTAGACGGAGGAGGGTTAAGGTGGATTAGTAAAGAATCCTGACCCAAAGGACCCGGCTTTGGGCTGCCGAAAGCGAACGGCTCAAGGCTCAGGGTACAGGGCACAGGGTAAAAACAATAAAAGAAAACTCATTCTCTCTTTATGCCTTGCGCCTTGTGCCTTAAGCCTCTTCTGCTTGCAAAGCCATTGAACTCTGACCCCCGCAAGGCGGGATCGTGGACTGGCCCTAAGGACCACGTTTGCGATTTTGAATAAAACCAAAAAGCATCACTTGCTCTTGAGTCTCGCTGTTTTAAAAACAACTTCACGCAATTTCAGTCTTCTAAAGAGAACAAATAGAGTAGTGCACAGTAGGGCAAGTAAAATGAAAATAACGCTAAGCGGTTGAAACTTCCGCGCCATCGGTGAACCGTTGGCAGCCGTGGCAATGAAGCAACTGCCACCACCGCCACCACCACTGCCACCGCTGGGTTCTCCCCTTTCGGTGAGGAAAAACAGCCCTTCGCCGGCCGTACCTGCATAAAGGGTAGTCGTGGTGGCCGGATCAATAGCTAGACTAAGAACATCAGCTCCCGATATTGCACCACCGATGGCAGACCAGTTAGCGCCGCCATCCAGGCTTATAAATAAACTACCGAAGTCAGTACCGGCATAAATGATATCGGTTTCAATCCTATCTATGGCAAGAGTCTGCACATTTGGATTTGTCAGGCCGTTGTTCATGGCAGTCCAGTTACCACCGCCATCGGTGGTCTTGAAGACACCACCTCCGTTGGTGCCCGCAT
>PPDG01000136.1 GCA_002899795.1 Desulfobacteraceae bacterium
GCCATCAGCAAATCCAGGACCACGGTGATTTTCATCAATCAGATCCGCATGAAAATTGGAGTTCTGTTCGGCAATCCAGAAACCACCACCGGTGGTAATGCCCTCAAGTTCTATGCCTCGGTACGGCTGGACATTCGGCGGATAAGCGCCATTAAGGACGGCCAAGAGAGTATTGGTAGCCGAACGCGGGTCAAAGCGGTAAAAAACAAGTTGGCTCCTCCCTTCAAGGTGGCTGAGTTCGATATTATGTACGGCCAGGGGATCTCCAGGGAAGGGGACATTCTGGACATGGCCACAGCTCTTGATATCGTCGATAAGAGTGGCGCCTGGTACTCCTACGCTGGAGAGCGTATGGGCCAGGGCCGCGAAAATGTTAAGACTTTTTTGAGCGAACATGCGGATATTTGCAGTGATATAGAAAACAAGGTCAGAGAAGCCTATGGCCTGAAGCTATCCGACAATGGCGATGAGGAGTCTACGGAAGAATGAAAACTGCCGAACTGAGAAAAGCTTTCCTGGAATACTTCAAGGCCAACCAACATACCATAGTGAAGAGTTCCTCGCTGGTCCCCCACGACGATCCCACCCTGCTCTTCACCACCGCCGGCATGGTCCAGTTCAAACGACCACTCCTGGGCGAGGAAAAACGGGATTACGTGCGGGCCACCTCGTCCCAGAAGTGCATGCGCGCCGGGGGCAAGCATAATGATTTGCGCAACGTGGGGCGTACTACCAGGCACCACACCTTTTTCGAGATGCTGGGTAATTTCTCTTTCGGTGACTATTTCAAAAAGGAGGCCATCCTCTTCGGTTGGGAGTTTTTCACCGACCATCTCCAGTTGCCCAAAGATAAGCTCTACGCCTCTGTACACGAAGGCGACGAGGAAATGGGCTTGGGCGTGGACCAAGAAGCCCTGGAGGAATGGGCCAGATATCTCCCCCAAGAGAGAATTCTCACCCTACCCACCAGCGAGAACTTTTGGGCCATGGGGGACACCGGCCCCTGCGGCCCCTGCTCAGAGATATTAATTGATCAGGGCGAGCATATGGCTTGTGGACCGGAGTGCGAACCGGGAGTGTGTGATTGCGACCGCTTCCTGGAATTGTGGAATCTGGTTTTCATGCAGTTCAACCGGAAGGAGGACGGGACCATGGAACCTCTGCCCGCCCCTTCAATCGACACCGGTGCCGGTCTGGAGCGAATTGCCGCGGTTCTGCAGAATGTCCCCTCCAACTACGACATTGACATATTCCAAGATATTATCGGGGTCATTGAACAGATAAGCGGCCACAGTCACGGTCGCGACCCTGACAAGGACGTCTCCATCAAGGTGATCGCCGATCACGGCCGCGCTGCCACTTTTCTCATCAGTGATGGCGTTATGCCCAGCAACGAGGGGCGCGGCTACGTCCTGCGCCGCGTCATCAGAAGGGCTGTGCGCCACGGCAGGCTGTTGGGAATCGAGAAACCTTTTCTGCCTCGGGTGGCAGAGGGCGTGCTTGCTGCCATGTCTGACACTTATCCTGATATTGCCAAAAACAAAAGCTACGTCCAAATGGCGCTTAGCAATGAAGAAAAATCTTTTTCTGCCACCCTTGACCGGGGATTGGGTAAACTTCAGGAAGAGGTCGACAAACTAACCAAGGCCGGCAGCAAGGTCTTTCCCGGCGA
The DNA here is from genome assembly GCA_002899795.1 of Desulfobacteraceae bacterium. GTDB lineage: Bacteria > Desulfobacterota > Syntrophobacteria > BM002 > BM002 > BM002. The sequence goes on from PPDG01000136.1 coordinate 1,673, forward strand.
CACAATCTTCAAGCTCTATGACACCTTCGGTTTTCCCATCGACATCATAATGGACCTGGCTCGGGACCAGGACTTTGAGGTGGATGAGGAAGGTTTTGACCAATTTATGGAAGAGCAGAGGCAACGTTCCCGTGCCTCCTTCAAGATCTCCGGGGTCATGGAAACCTCGGAAGCCCTGCAGCAACTTGGGGCTCAAGGGGTAACCACCACGTTTTCCGGTCACGACAGGACTGAGGATCAGTCGGTGATTCTGGCCTTGCTCACCGAGGATGGTGCGGTCAACGAAGTGAGTGAAGGTCAGAAGGCTGAAGTGGTCTGTGAACGAACTCCCTTCTATGGCGAAGCCGGCGGCCAGGTGGGGGACACTGGACGTATGAGCGGCATGGGCTTTACCCTAGAGGTTGAAACCACCCAAAAAACACCCGGTGATTTGCTGGTGCATGTTTGTGAGGTCTTACAGGGAACGGTGAAAGTGGGAGAGGAAGTCACCCTGGCCGTGGACAAAGAAAAGCGCAAAGCCACTGAAAGAAATCACACCGCAACCCACATCCTCCACTACGTACTCAGAAACGTCCTGGGAGATCATGTGAAACAACAAGGCTCATACGTGGGCCCTGAATACTTCCGCTTCGACTTCTCACATGGTGAAGCCCTCACCACTGAACAACTTGCCCGCATCGAACAACTGGTCACTCAGCGCATCATTGAAAACGAA
>PPDG01000057.1 GCA_002899795.1 Desulfobacteraceae bacterium
TCCAATGGTCTACCGCCAGCTATTGCCAAGGACGAAGATCCCTTTGATTTCTACTTTACTTCATTCGGGACGCTGTCGCATTTCAATAATGAACAATGCGTCAAAATCATCGCCGACATCTGTAGACATGCGCCTGAGCATGCAATCTTTATGGGCGACTGGCTCGGCCGCTACTCCTATGAATGGCAGGACCTTTGGCACCATCCGGTAGAGGAAGAATATTTCATGGATTACCGGATATCCTACATATACCCTGAGGAGGAGAGGGCCATTGCAGACGTGGCATCTTTTCCGTTGAAGCTGGTCTGCCGTGAGGAGGTTGAAAACATCATCGATAAAGCCTCACAAGAGTCGGGGATAGAGATTAAACCTCTGCTTTTCTTCGATAGATCCCTGTTCATCGGTCGCCATCTTGACACGGGCGACTACAACAAGCACTGTCCCAAATTGCGTGCTCCGGTGAATGCGCTTTTCGAGAGCTATGTCCGCACTGACCTGGAAAGCCTGCTGGTGGATTTCGTTCCCAGGCAAGGGTTTGACCACCTGAATAACTTCTTTGAAATGTTCTTCATGTCATCCAATACCCTGGTCAAGCACACCATCAGCATGCTAGACGGCTACGATTACGAAACTGGCGAATTGAAGGTCATTCCTGAGATCCTTCCCTTTTATCCAAAACCTCTCAAGGAGGCCATTGACACGGTTCGCAGAGTAATGGAAGGAGTGGGCTGGGTTAAATGGGGAGACGTTCGGGCTAATGTGATCGAAACAGTTCTAGGTTATGCCCTAAGAAAGCTTGAGACGGATCTGCAACCGGGGACGGGTATGGGACATGGTCTCTTCGGGATTTTTGAAATCAGGAAATAGAACCACGAAGTACACGAAGAGCACGAAAATTGGAAATCTACAGATGATCAAACCGTGGTATAGGACGTTCGCTAAAAAGTGCCCTTGTCAAATAGTGGCGAATACTCGAAGAAGTTATTTGGGAGATTAAGATGAGTGGTCTTGTGGTTGGCTATGGTAGTCCGGATCATGTGAAGATCGAGGAAATGTTCAAGAAGATAAGCTATCGAGGCCCTTACCTCTCGGGAATATTGACAAATAAGAGCGCAATTATGGCCCAGAACTACCTAAGAGCGGACTGCCCCACGGCAATTCCTGACGAAGCTCGTGTTCCAATCAGCAGCTCAGCCAACGGGGGATTAAGAATCTGTTACGATGGCCAGATGGGAAACGTGGAGCAATTGGCTCGAACCTATGGAATCTCTGCTGGTCCGTTCGCGGAAGAGCGAATACTTCTACACCTGCACCAAAAGCACGGCAGCGATATGTGTGAATATTTGGATGATGCCATTTTTGCCTTCGTGATTTCCAACGGGGATGAAATATTTGCAGCCAGAGACCTGCTGGGCATCAAAACTCTCTTCTACGGACGTAGAGATAATACGCTGTATCTGGCTACTGAACTCAAAAGCCTCGCCGCTGTGACGGATGACGTCAATGAATTTCCACCTGGACATTACATGGACGGTAGTGGCAACTTGACCCGTTTTGCGGAGTTGCCGAAGACCCCACCAGAGCATTTGCACAGTGACCTCAACCAAATGGTTGAAGATATTAGAGACATCATCCAGAGGAGCCTCCAAAGCCGGGTAGACTTTACAGTGGAGACAGGTGGCTTGCTCAGTGGCGGTATGGACAGCAGTGTAATCAATTACCTGGCAAGCCAGCTCTACAAAGAGAAGTTTGGAAACGATGCCCGATTGAAGACCTTTGCTGTGGGCGTGGGAGAAAGTGAGGACATTGAAACTGCTCGCACAATGGCCAAACAAATTGATTCAGACCATCACGAGCTCATCGTGGATCTCGACCAAATACTTACAGTGCTGCCTGAAGTCATTTATTTCCTGGAATCCTTTGATCCGTCTCTGGTAAGAGGTTCAGTATCTAACTACCTCATCTCCAAATACGCCAGGGAGCGAGGCATCGACCTCCTCCTGTCTGGAGAGGGCGGAGACGAGATTTTTTGCGGATATATATATCTCAAGGACTTCCCTGCCGAAGAGCTATTTGCACGCCAGATGGAGTGTGTTGGCTTTTTGCACAATAACGCTTCTTTGAGGCTGGACCGAATGAACCACTGTAATTCCGTCAGGGTGGTGGCCCCATTGATATCAGGAGAGCTGTTTCGCTACACCCTGGCGATTCCTGCGGAGTACAAGCAGAAGCCAGTGGGCAACGATAAGGTTGAGAAATGGATTTTCAGAAAAGCCTTTGAGCCGTTCCTGCCAGCAGCAATCACTCAGCGAGTAAAGCAGGAGTTCTCGCAAGGCTCAGGCTCGGCTGCGGTACTGCCTAGTTATTTCGAAAACCTTATCGGTGATGATGAACTTAGTAAGGCCCAGTCCAAATACTCTATAATCCGGAGCAAAGAAGAACTCTATTATTTCCGATTATTTACAGATAACTTCGGTGACGGTCTAGCGGTGGAAACAGTTGGGCAATGGCCCAAGCTATAGAGTGAGGCACAGGGCATAAGGCGCAAGGCTCACGGCTCCAGAAGCATTCTTACCTTATGCCTTGCGCCTTGTGCCTTAAGCCTATCTACCAGAGATTTTCTTCTGGGAAATTCAGACTTTCAACGAAGTACTCATTGAAGTCGAGGTGGGTGGAGAGCTCGATGTGCTCGATGGAGTGGGCCAGCTCATTGGCCTTCTGCCAGTAAGCCTTAGATAACAGCACCATGGAAGCGCCTGTGCTGGCAGCATTGCCGAGAGACTGGACGATGTCCGGTTTTACGCTGGGAATGAGACCGATGCGCATGGCACTGAGGGGGTGAACGTAATTTCCGAGGGCACCGGCTAGATAGACACGGTCAATGCCATCCACCCCAATACCCATTTCATCCATCAGGGTTCTGATGCCGGCTGCAACAGCACCCTTGGCGAGCTGGAGTTCACGAATGTCCTGTTGGGTGAGATAAATCGGTCTACCATCGAAACTCTCATCCGGTCCTGCCACCAAAAAGTCATAGATCCCTGATCTTTCAATGACTCTCGATCCTGGGATATCGTTTGCATTTTCGAGGTCAGGTTGGATCAAACCCTCATGATCGACGATGCCGGTGTGCAACAGCACTGCTGCCAGATCAACCAGGCCGCTCCCACAGATTCCCTTGGGTTTGATGTTCGATATGACTCTGCACGAAAAGTCGCCATTTCCTGAACTGACACCCTCTACCGCTCCAGACCTGGCAATCATCCCCTGGGAGATTTTCGCACCCTCAAGGGCGGGACCTGCCGCTGCCGAACAGGTCAGCAAGCGCTTGCGGTTGCCGAGAAAAATCTCCCCGTTGGTACCTAAATCCATACCCAAAATCATCAAATCGTCCTGCTCTGCGGCGCCAGAAGCAAGGACGGCGCTGATTAAGTCTCCGCCAATGTAGCCGGATCTAGTAGGCATCACGTAGAGGAGGGCCTCAGGGTGTACCTCGAGACCCACATCTCCTGCTTTCACGATCATGCCATCTGTGGAAACGGGATTGAAAGGTGCTTGCGCGATGCCCCTGGGATCCAAACTCAACAATAGATGCTGCATGGTAGTATTTCCCGCAGCAACTCCGATGAAAATGTCCTCCGGTTGTAACCCGCCGACATACAAAAGACGTTTTGTGATGCGGTTCAAATCTTTTATCAGAAGTTCGTTTAGACGTTGAAGGCCCTCTGAATTTTCTTTGACGTACTGCAGACGGCTGATGACGTTCGAACCGTACTTACTTTGGCTGTTGAGACGAGAGATGGCGGCGACCTCATTTCCGTCGAGCAAGCTGATAAGCTTACCCACCAAAGTGCTCGTACCTAGATCAAAGACCAATCCGTAGCGGCGGCCCCCCTCCTCCCGCGGCTGCCAGGCAATCAGAGATTTTCCGTGAAGCACTGCAGCTCCGTGAAACTGTGTTTTTGCCAGCATGTTGGGCAGGGAGCGAAGGCAGTTGAGTGGGGCAGTCAAATCGTCATAGTTAGGTCCCATTGCCAGTCTGATCCGCTCTAAATCAGCAAGTCCTCCATTGTGAGCGTCCGAGGGCAAGTTAACCAACTGCTTTTCCAGCAGAGGATCGAGATAGAAAAGTGGCCTCCGGCCCGTTTTAAGAATCTGATAATAGGTATCCTCGGTCTCAGGCTCTCCGACATAGATGGTGAACTCCTTCTTAATCTTGGTGCGGCACGCCAGCCGGACACCCGCCTTGAGCTCATCTGCGTCGAGCAGTTCTTGTGCCTCTGTGGAAGGCGGACCAATGGCAGAAAGGATCTTCACTTTACACTTGCCGCACTGCCCTAAGCCACCGCAGTCCCCTTCCAATTCCACATCCGTCTTTTGGAGAGCCTCTAAGATGGTCTTTCCCCGACGCACCTTCAACCAGAGGTCATCGGGCAAGACTTTGAGCCAAACGTGCTTCCTTTTCTGTTTTCTTTCAGGGGGTAAGGCAAAAGAACGCCGTCTCTTTTTTTTCTTTTTGTTCTTAGGCTTTTTCATCTTTGCTGGTCCTATGCTAGCTCCAGCCAGCTACACTCTCCAACTGTACAGCTTCACCGACTTAGAATAAGTCGTTGAGTATTTTTTTCAAGTGCGAATAATCCGCATCCCGAATCTCTAAGGATAGTTGCAAGAATGTAGCCAGTTCATTGGCTTTGGACAACAAATCAGGATCTGACGGCTGTCTCAGATATACTATTCTCTCGTAGTGTTCAAAAAACGATTTTCTCATTTCTTCGTCATGGAGTTCGAGTGGTTCCAGGCAGTATTCCTCGAAATTCAGAATGAGGTCTCTTTCCAGAAAATAGGTGCCTGGCATCTCGTTAATGATATTCTCGTACTGTTCACTGCCAAGGAGCATCTCAAAACAGTGAAACCCTTGGACTTTAGTCACCCCTTGGTGTCTGCAGAAGTCATCGATGTCAGGAAAACAGGTCCCGTAAAGGCAGAGGATGCGTTCGTTTCTTTGTCTGGCTGAGGTGATTGTCTCTGACAGCTGCCTTCTTAAGTCTTGCGGCCTCAAGTGTAGGTTGGACGGAAGGTAACAAGAACGCACGCGAGGGTATCTCTCTTCCACCCCCAGGTGCTCCAAGGTTGGCCTGAATACACCACATGCAATGAGTCTTGTCGATGGGCGCATCTATTTTCGTTTCGCCCCTCTTTATCATTGTTTTCAAATAGTAGTTTAATATGTAGTTTAGAGATTTTGAATACCAGAGAACTTCTTTTTTATTTCAAGAATCAAATCCGTATCCAACAACCCCTCTCTGCCATCGTCCAGAATTTCATCGACCAGATCGTTGGCGCGGCTTAACATGCTGGGCCTGCCTCTCTCCTCCCATATATCGAAGTTACAGCGAACACCCAGATCAGGATAGAAGAATTCCTCCTTCATGTGCTCGATGGTGTGATCTTCCATAACATAATTTCCTCCCGGGCCGACTTTTTCAATCACATCGAAACCGAGAGTACTTTCGTTCACGCTGATACCCGAAAGGATCCTGTTGATCATTCCAATGATCTCATTATCTATCACGTACTGTTCGTAGGAAATCGAATTCCCTGAATCCAACATCCCAGCTGCCAAATGAATGAGATCCGCTCCATTCATGGCAACCATCAAGTTAGAAAAAGTTTTTTCACAGCCAGACTGAATGTCAGGCCTCTTGGCCTCAGTAACGCCACCCGAGGCGTAAATGGGGAAATCATAAAGTTTCGCCAGTTGTACTGCAGCTCCATTCATTATTGCCATTTCAACGGAGCCCATGGTGTATTCCATATGTCGCATATCCATGGTGCTGGGCACAGCCCCATAGAGTACCTTCGCCCCGGGGGCGCATACCTGGGTGATAGCTACACCCGCCAACGCCTCCGCATGCATTTGGCATAAGGTACCTGCCAGGGTAGCCGGCGCGGTGGCACCAGAGATGGGTGCCGGTGCACAGGTGACAGGGATGCCGCTGGTGCCACAGATATTGAGAATCTTCAGCGTGTTAGCGTCAATGGTAAGGGGGCTTATGGGATTGCTTATTACCGAAACGAAGGGTTTTTCTCGAAGCTCTTCTTCTCCTCCCGCAATGAGTTGTGCAAGTTCCCACATTTGTTTAACACCCTCTGCATCATCACAGCCTCCCATTACATGTTTGGAGGTGAAGTTGAGGGCGTGATAGAAATCGTTGAGATGGTAGTATTGAGGCTTCAAGTCATGTGCCTGACAAGCAATAATGTAGAGACTTATATTCTCCAGTTGATTCACCAGAGTGGCGGTGTGAGCCACATCCCTCAGCATGGTGAGACGGTAACCGCCAGTGCCCATATCGAGGATACGAAATACTCGGCCTCCATTAGCGAAATGCACCATTTCCTCTCCGAGATGCACATCGTTTTTTCCGTCTCGAGAATAGAGAACGAACTGAGAGGGGGCCCGAGCCAAGACTTCATCCAACCAAGCGGCCTCAAATCGCACTTTCTGGTCGCCCTGGTCAATAATGGCCCCTGCCGCCTTAAGTATATCGAGATAGTTTTGTTCGAGTATTCTGATCCCCACACGCTCCAATATCCGGCGGGACGTCTGGTCTATCTTTCTTACATCTTCAGGCGAAAGTGACCTGTATGGTGGTAAACGCATTGGCATGGTGAAGCCCCGTCCTCAGCTACTTTTCAGAATCTGTTCTATCTCTTTGAGCACTGCGTCTGGTTTGGTATCCACCTCGTGTTCGGAAAGAATCCTCTTAGCCTCCATGTTGCAACGCTTGTAAAGGTCCATGGCACCTTCGTTTTCCCAGGCATCGTAGCGGGAACGGTCCAGAAGCTTCGGTAGAAACAAGGCTTCCATGAAATGATCATAAGTATGGTCATCCATGAGAAAAATGGACCCGGGACCGCCGCGGCCTACCCTTTCTATGGCCTCCAGAGCCAAAGTACCATCATTTACGGGGATTCCCTGGACGTAAAAGCGGCTCATGGCTATCAGTTCGTTGGCCATCGTAATCATCTCAAGGGAAGAGGTACTGCCATATTCCAGAAAACCCACATCGTGGATCAGGTTCGCGCGCGAGAGCAGGGCGGTGAGAATGGAAAACATGGCTTCCGCTCCTGCTTGGGCATCCATTATCTTGGCATCCGAGGCTCCGGCAAAGGCCCAGATCGGCAGGCCATAGATCTCGTCTCGCATGTCAGCTAAGGCGGCTTGGGTGAGACTCCATTCTGGGCAACCATAACAGACCACGCTGGACTTCATGTCCATGGCACTTACATTGGGACCGAAAAGAAAAGGCGAACCTTTGCCGGCAAGCTGATGCACTACCAGACCCGCCAAGTTTTCGGCGATTCCCAGGGCCATAGCCCCGGCCAGGGTTACCGGAGCGCCACCACCTGCATTGGACCCAGAGGGAAGACAAAGGGGGATCTTTTTTTGGGCGCAGAAAATGAGTTTTTCCATCACATTTTCAGGAAATAGTAGGGGGCTTATTGCCTCTGAATAATTCAGAATAAACGGTTTCCTCTTAAGCTCCTCCTCACCTCCCACAACCGAGCAGGCAATCTCATGGATCTTGGCAATGTCTCTGCCGCTGTCCGCGATGAAGACTATGGGTTTGTTGGTGTTCCTGAGCATTTCAGCAAAAACATAGACGTAGATATCGTCGATTGGGGCGTCTTCAGGGTTGGCCATAGACATGGCAAAGTCGATGTTCTCCAGGCCATCCACCAAGGTGGCGAAGTTACTGACGTCTTTAAGAACCGCTCGCCTCCGTTCACCGGTCTCCACGTCCTGAGTGAAGGTTGCATCCGAGCCAGTGCCATAGAAGGAGTTCTCACCGGTGAGATCCATTGCTTTGGCACCCTTTTGATCATAGAGGCTTATTTGTTTGGGAGCTGTCTTCAGAGCCTCTTCAACAAGATGAGGGGGCATACGGACCCAATCACCATCGGAAATCTTGCAACCTTTGTCGGCAATCATCTCCAAGGCACGGGGATGCTCCATCTTAAAACCCGTTTTCTCGAGGATCTCCAGAGCCGCCGTATGGATTGCCAAGGCCTGTTCGCGGTTTAGTACTCTGAGCCGCGGCTGAAAGGTAGGAATTTCTGAGCGTTCCATAGCCTACTCCTATATCCGAGTTCAGGTAATGCCGAGTAGCTTTTTGGCCGCAATCACCGCGGAACCTGCATCTGGTGCGTAAGAGTCGGCCTTGATCTCACTGGCGAAATTTTCTGTAACCGGCGCCCCACCTATCATTACCTTGACTTTATCCCTGATTCCGGCCTCTTGCAGAGCTTCGATGGTTTCACGCATGGCCGGCATTGTGGTGGAGAGCAAAGCAGACATGGCCACTATGTCTGCCCCCACTTCTTGAGCCTTTTGGGTGAAATCTTTCGGAGAAACGTCAACGCCCAGGTCCGTTATGCTGAATCCCGCCCCTTCCATCATCATGGCAACCAGGTTTTTGCCGATGTCGTGTAAATCCTGCCGCACAGTTCCGATAACGACTTTTCCCTTAGCGCTTAGTTGGCCTTCCTGAAAGAGCGCTTTGATCAGTTTCATGCATTCTTGCATGGTCTTAGCAGAGCGCAACATCTGAGGGACAAACATCTGACCAGTTGAAAACTTTTCTCCTACCTCGTCCATGGCGGCAATGAGACCCTTGTCCAGGATGTCCTGAACATTGCTGCCAGCATCCAGAGCTGACTGGGTCTCTGCCACAGCCGTCTGGATGTCTCCTTTGATCACAGCTTCGGTTAACGAGCTAAATTCACTCATACATTCCCCCTTTTTTTGAGCTTTCAGCTATCAGCCATCAGCAGTCAGCTGTTCACAAGGCGCATAGCGTGACTGTTTTGTCAAATAGTTGAATGGTCAAATAATTATGAACATCAGATTCATGATTATTACTACCGAATCTTTCACAAAAGCTGATTGCTGATCGCTGACTGCTTCTGCTCACCCTTTCACGACAAGCCGCTAATGCGGCCATCTTGATAGGCCTCGATAAAGTTTTCGCAATATTCATCCCGTCCCAAAAGCATATCCGCGGACAGCAATGTCGCCATCAATTGTTTGTTAGTGGGATCCAGTATGGCTGCAGACAAACCCGCGTTCATGCACAGAGATAGAAAATTGCGATTGATCAGGCTGCGCATTGGCAGGCCGAAAGAGATGTTGGAAAGCCCGCAAATGGTGTTCACCCCTGGAAATTCGTTCATTATTTTATCGATGGCTCCAAGGACTGCCGTTCCCATGCCAGTATCGACTGATACGGGCTGCACCAAGGGGTCCAGGTAAATCCTGTCAAGAGGGATCCCTTCATTCGTCAGCTTGTTGATGAGCTCTGCCCCCACTTGGACCCTTTCTTCCACGGTGTTCGGCATTGATGCTTCAGCCATACAGAGAGCCACCACACAACACGGTTGTCCGGTAATGACGGGGAGCAGGGCTTGGAAACGGTCTTTCTCCAATGAAATGGAATTGATCATCGCTTCACCTTTGTGGTGTTTGATCGCTTCGGACAAGGCTTTTGGATTCGGACTGTCCAAGCACAAAGGTAGATCCACCTCATTTTGGACTACTTCCACCAGCCAGCACAGACAGTCTATTTCTTGGTCTAGAAAAGTTCCGGCGTTGACGTCAATATAATGGGCCCCGGCTTCTGCCTGCTCCCGTGCCACCTCGCCAATGAACTCGGCATCACGTTCCTTCACCGCATCTGCAATACTCTTTCGGCTCGTATTGATCTTCTCGCCAACGACTAGCATCGATGCTCCTTGTTTTAAGCATAGGATAGCTATGATCTCATTGTTTTATACAATGAGCCAACGAATTTGCCATTTTAAATAATAAATCAGGAAACTCAAAAACTTAGAAGCATTTGACAAGTGCAAAGGCTATGCCAGAAGCTGTGGCCCAAGCCCTCGAATAGGCTAGAACCGTCACACCGGTTGAGAATTTTCTGAAAGAGTATGAAGTGGCCCAAATTTCTCATTATTCCTAGTAGGGTGAATTATATCGCAATTATCCTAAAAACCTTCCTCTGTCAACGAGATACCGATGACTTTTTTAGAAAAAAATCCACACCCTAGAGCTCACTTGACAAAGTAGAGAAAAAGGATAATCGTAGTTTAGTATAATGAGGATTCTTACAGTTAGCGACAGAGTCGAAAAATCTTTTCTTAAGGAACACCTTCTCAGAGAAAAATGCGACGGAGTCCGGTTGATCCTCGCCTGTGGTGACCTGCCTTCATATTATCTGGAATATCTGCTGAACAGTCTTAACGTCCCGCTATACTATGTGCCAGGGAACCATGATGAGGAACTACATTTAAAGAAGAAACCCTTTGCTTCAGGATGCGAAAGTATTGATGAAAGGGTAATAGCTTTCAAAGGATGGCTCTTTGGTGGCTTGGGAGGTGCATTTCATTACCGGAACGGAAAGTACTTGTACACCGAAAAGCAAATGCAGCGCAAGGTTCGCAAAATGATTCCCCGAATGGCACTGAATAAGATCAAATATAAACGGTATCTGGATATATTGATAACGCACGCACCTCCGTTTGGCATCCATGATGAGCAGACTATAGCCCACCGGGGCTTTAAAGAATTTCTGAAGTTTATGAAAAGATACAGACCTGCCTATCTCATTCATGGTCATACTGCACCTGATGCAGAAAACGAGATGGCAACGAGTCACTATCTCTCCACAAGGATCATGAATACAAATAACTACAGGATCTTGGACATAGACCATGGCTCTATTTGATGACAGAACAACAAAACGAGCAAAGAAGGAACACCGCACCGACACTGATTTCAGTCAGGCGAGGCAAAAAGCCTTTTCGGATGAAATCAAAGGATTTCTTTCGCGAAAGTCCACCCGGCTCCTTCCTTTCGACGAGGTGAAGAACAAACTGGAGGTCTGTTTTGTTAGAGACCTGGGCGTACAGACTATTCCCATTGACAATATTGTGGGAAGTGAGGGCAGGTATCAGAGTTTTACCAGGCATTTCCTTCCCCTGGACGACGATCTGCGAGACCGTTGGAAAAAGGTGGACGAAGCCCATTATGCCAAACAGAGTCTTCCCCCAGTGGCACTATACAAGGTATGTGATGCCTATTTCGTCAAGGATGGTCACCACAGAATCTCAGTAGCTCGGACCAAAGGAGTGAAACACATTGAAGCCATAGTCTATGAGTATGGGTGCGACGTTCCTCTCGATAAGGAAACTGACCTGGAAAAGTTAGCCGTCCAGGAAACATACCATCAGTTTCTCAAAGACACAGAACTGGGAAAGAATCGTCCGAACCCTGGGCTTCAGTTGACTCTCTTGGGAGGATATCCCATCCTCATGGAACACATCCAGGCCCACAAGCACTATCTGGAGGAGGTTACAGGAAGAGAGGTGCCACTTTCTGAAGCAGCTTGCTCCTGGTACGACACCGTGTATACCCCTTTAGCAGTGGCCATTCGAAAAAACCGCATCATGAAGGAGTTTCCACACAGGACAGAGACGGATTTTTATATATGGGTAATCAAGAACAGACGCAAATTAAGCGATCAGTATAGGCGGGAATTGGACGATGAAAGTGCGGTAGAGGCGTTTTCCCGGAAATACACTCGACCTTTCTGGAAAATCATAGCGGTTTTCAGAAGGATATTTGGCCTGGTTCGATACCGTTGAAACCGTTAATTTATAAAAGAAAGGCGCAGACAACGGTCCTCTTGCATTAGGGCCACGTCTGCGCCGCTTCAACGCAATATACGCGTGTACTCGTCTATTTCTTCTTCTTGACAATAAGGCCCACGCCTCTTAGCCAACTCTTGGCAACTGATTCCGGCTTCTCTCCATTGACGTTTACTCTGTAGTTGAGCCGGGTCATGGTTCCGGTATCCAGGGACGGTCCGATCTCGTCCAAAATGTACTTGACTTCTGGATACTGATCCAGAACCGACTTCCGAATAACCGGAGCGGGATTGTAGATGGGGAAAAAGCCTTTGTCATCCGTCAGGACCTTCTGATTATAGGCGTTGATCTCCCCGTCCGTCGCGAAAGCCATACCGCACATGGCCTGCTTGTCGCGCACAGCCTTCTTGCAGAGAGGCGTTTCCATCTTCTTGACATTTGCATCCGGTATGTCTTTACCGAATGAAAGGCCGTAAAATTCCATCATGCCTTTGAAACCATCGGCTCTTGAGTAGAATTCGGCGTTCGTTGCCACCGTCATCTTGCCCGGGTTCTTTTTTATCCAGGCTGCCCAATCGGAAAGGGAGTTGATTCCAAATTCGTCAGCCTGTTTTGCCTGCATGACAATGGCATAGGTGTTATTGAATTTTGCCGGCGCCAGCCATACGAGATCGTTCTTGGCGTCGATGGCTTTGACTTTCTCGTAGAGCCCCATGGAATCACGAACCGTTTCCTTCTTCTTGAAAAAATTGAACCACGCGGTCCCGGTATATTCCATGTAGACATCAATCTGACCCTGTTCCAGGGCTTCGCGGTTGACATTGGTTCCTCCCAGAGAGGTGCGGTCCTTCACCGGTATCCCCCTGGCTTGTAGGAGTTGAACCATGATCTTTCCCAGGATGACCTGTTCGGTGAAACCTTTGGAGGCTACATTGACCGGGCCAGCGGCGAAACCATTTGGAGGAACGGACAAAAGACACAGAATAACCAATGAAAAGAGCAATTTTCTCATTATAATTCCTCCTTTATGCTTTGAATGTTATTAGATCTTACATCGCTACCTGGTATTCCTCAGCCTGAATGCCTTTACTGACAACAGTTTTCTCCGTTCTCGCGAGTGCGGAATCAGCTAACATGGCGATCAGCGCTACTGGAACAGCCCCTGCCACCATGATTCCCATATCCATCAGGGCAATGCCGGTGAAAATCCAAAATCCAAGACCGCCGCCGCCGATAAGAAAGGCCAGAGGGGCAGTACCCACGATAATAGCTGTGGAGGTCCGGACCCCCCCCATAATAACCGGCAGGGCATTGGGAAGTTCAATTCTGAACAGAATCTGCTTTGGGTTCATACCCATACCGGTGGCCGCCTCAATCACATCTTTACTTACGGCCTGGATGCCGGCATACGTATTTCTAACAATGGGAGCTACGGCATGAAAAAAGAGGGCAATCAGTGCCGGCACAACACCGATTCCAGAAAGACCGAGCAGGGGCAAGAAACCGTAGGCCAGGGCAATGACCCCGAGAGAGGGAACACTTTGCCAGACATTCACAACCCCCATAATGGCCGGACTCAAGTGATCAAACCCTTTCCTGGTCATGAGGGTACCCAACCCCACACCTACAGTTACAGCCGCTGCCATACTTATAATGACCAAGACAAGGTGCTCCCAGGTCAGCCTAAAGAATTCGGCCAGGTTCTTGGTTGTATATGCCCAGGCACCGTAAAACTTGTAGAGCCCAGCGACAATAATGATCGTCAACAACACAGGAATGAGTTTCTTTAGGACTGGTGAGAATGCCCTCGCTTCCATTATCTTATCTCCTCAAAATCTCGCGAATATCTTCTGTGTTCAAAACCCCGAGGACTTTTTTGTCATCATCCACCACGATGAGATAGCCCAGATCATGGGTGAATATCTCGGAGAGCCCGTCCTTGAGGCTAGAAGATGCTGGCATAAAAGAATCTGTGGGCCGCGTTACTTTTCTTACCTCGTCCGCCTCCTTCTCCAGTGCTTCATGGTTCACATAACCTAGCAACCGTTTTTCCGCATCCACCACGATGAGATTATCCACCTTAAGCTCGGTGAGCATAGCCTTGGCCTTCTCGGGTGATTCTTCCTCCATGATCACTGGAGGATCCGGCCTCATCGCGGCCTTGAGTTTCAGAAGATTAAGTCGTTTTAGGGTCCGATCGCCCCCGAGAAAGTCGCTGACGAAGTCATTGGCGGGTTCGGTAAGCATTGTCTCAGGGGCGGCAAACTGAACGAGCTTTCCAGCTTTAAGAAGGCATATCTTATCGCCCATCTTGATGGCCTCGTCAATATCGTGGGTTACAAATACAATTGTTTTCTTGACTTTGTCCTGAATTCTCAAGAATTCGTTTTGGAGATGATCCCTGTTGATGGGATCAATGGCGCCGAAGGGCTCGTCCATTAACATGATGGGTGGGTCAGTAGCCATTGCCCGGGCAACTCCGATGCGCTGTTGTTGGCCGCCGGAGAGTTCCCTTGGGTAACGATCCATGAATTCCTCCGGTGGAAGGTTGATCAATTCCAGCAAGCGTTCAGCTCTTTCGGTTATCCGGTTTTTATCCCAACCCTTCATCTTGGGCACTACAGCGATGTTCTCGGCGATGGTCATGTTTGGAAACAGACCAATATTCTGAATCACATAACCGATATTCCGGCGTAATTCGATGGTATCGAGCCGGTTGACGTTCTGCCCGTCAATATAGATTTTGCCACTGGTCAGGGGAATCAACCGATTTATCATCTTCATGGCTGTAGTCTTGCCACAGCCGGATGGCCCAACCACTGTGCAAATTTCGCCCTCTGGCAGGTCAAATGAAAGTTCATCCACTGCCTTGATGTGTTCGGCACCCGGATAGATCTTCGTCACATTTTCCAACTTCAGCATGATGTTCATTATTTACTCCTCACCATTACTATGGCGGACAAGGATATTACCGTGCGATCTTGAGGCCGGTCGGGGTAATCCAATCTTCGACTTTCTCGAAGATGATGTCTGCCGCAATGTCCAGCAGACCCATGGCGACGGCGCCCAAGATAACCGAGTCGTTGGTGGCCATTTGCA
>PPDG01000062.1 GCA_002899795.1 Desulfobacteraceae bacterium
AGCATAACGTTGTTCTGATTCTGGACGAGATTCAGACCGCATTGGGGCGGACGGGCAAGCTCCTGGCAGAAGAGCATGACGGTATCGAATCCGATGTCACAGTTATCGGCAAAGCGCTCTCCGGCGGTTTCTATCCGATATCGGCCGTTTTATCCAATAGTGAGGTGCTGGGCGTATTCATGCCCGGCGACCACGGCAGTACTTTCGGCGGCAACCCTCTGGCTTGCGCGGTGGCCCGCACGGCCCTCAAAGTGTTGATTGAAGAAGGAATGATCGAAAATGCAGCTGCCATGGGGGATTATCTCCAGTCTCAGCTGAAAAAGATCAAGAGCGATTCCATCAAAGAGGTTCGCGGAAGAGGGCTGATGATAAGGGTTGAGTTGCGTGCCGAGGCAGGCGGTGCTCGACGTTTCTGCGAAAAACTCATGAAGAAGGGATTGCTCTGCAAGGAGACTCACGAGCATATCATCCGGTTTGCGCCACCCCTGGTGATTACGAGAGAGGAGATCGACTGGGCTATGGAGAGAATCGAACCGGTACTGTCAGGAAATTAGTCAGTTCGGAGTTTAGTTGCAGCCAGTGGCAAAGATAAGCGTTCAAACCAAAGTGGGGGCATGGGGAGTGATGGAGTATTATAAAATCTCAAATTCCAAGCACCAAATCTCAAGGTGTCAGGTGTCAGAAATGATAGAACTGAACACTGAAACCTGAAACCTTAATTGTTGTGATTTGTTATTTGGAATTTCTATTCCTCCTAATACTCCAGCACAGCACCGCTGATAGTGGGGTGTCAGTCTCCATCATCTTGTTTGCATTCAGGCAATGGCAGGGAGTTGCAATGGTTGAAAGCGTAATCATCATGGGAGCCGCCGGGCGCGATTTCCACAATTTTAACATCTATTTCAAAGACAACCCTCGGTATCAGGTCATCGGTTTTACCGCCACTCAGATTCCCGATATCGAAGGGAGACAATATCCGGCCGAGCTTGCGGGAAGACTGTACCCACAAGGTATCAAAATTTACCATGAAAATCAGCTCGCCGAGCTGATCAGGGACAACAAAGTAGACCTGGTGGCCTTCTCATACAGCGACGTGCCCCATACGGAAGTCATGCATAAAGCGGCCATCGCCATGGCTGAAGGTGCCGATTTCATTCTGATCGGGGCTACCTACACCATGCTCAGATCTCAGAAGCCTGTGGTGGCAGTGTGCGCGGTTCGCACCGGATGCGGCAAATCACAGACCACTCGAAAGATTTGCGGGGTTCTACGAGGTCTGGGGAAAAAGGTTGTGGCTGTGCGCCATCCGATGCCGTACGGCGATCTGACCAAACAGGTGGTACAGCGATTTTCTTCCTATGAAGATTTAGACAATCATCAGTGTACTATCGAGGAACGGGAAGAGTATGAGCCTCTTATCGCCCAGGACATAGTGGTGTATGCCGGCATTGACTATGGCAGGATTCTTGAGGTTGCTGAAAAAGAAGCGGATATAATCGTCTGGGATGGTGGTAACAACGACACCCCTTTTTACTATCCGGACATCCACATAGTGATCTTTGATCCCCATCGAGCCGGCCACGAGAGGTTGTATTACCCGGGAGAAACAAACCTTTTGATGGCCGACATAGCAGTGATTAACAAGGTAGACAGCGCCCCGGCAAAGCAGGTTGACCTCGTCCGTGAAAACATTGCCACATACGCTCCCAAAGCCGAAATCGTGTTGGCCGAGTCGGCTATTCTGGTGGATCAGCCCGAGCAAATAAAGGGCAAGCGTGTCCTGGTAGTCGACGATGGTCCTACGCTGACTCACGGTGGCATGTCTTTTGGGGCCGGGACAATTGCGGCCAGAAGATATGAGGCGGATTGTGTCGTCGATCCCCGGCCCTATGCCGTTGGCTCAATACGAGAAACCTACAAGCGATATCCTCATCTGAATGGTGAGGTTCCGGCCATGGGTTACAGTCAGGAACAGATGTACGACCTTGAACTCACCATCAATAATGCAGAGTGCGATCTGGTGCTCTTCGCGACCCCTATTGATCTACCGAAGTTGTTGTCCATAAACAAGCCCTCCCTCCGGGTGCACTACGAATACCAAGACCATGGCAGTCACACTTTGGAGAAGTGCCTGATAAGGAGATTGGAGGCTTTAAAAAAGTGAGGCTCTCGCACGCAAAGGCGTAAGGCTTAGGGCATGGACCATGGAGCATGGAGTTCTTTAGCACAGGGACCCTCTGTTTTTTTTGCTGCCTGCTGTCAGCTGTCAGCTGCTTGCTGACTTCGGTGCTTAGCGGCTTTGCGTGACATTAACTCCTGGATCACTTTTGGGCAGCAACCTGTTGACAAATGGAAACAATCGACAAACAAGAGAAACAAA
>PPDG01000414.1 GCA_002899795.1 Desulfobacteraceae bacterium
GCGCGCGCGAAGACATAATTGGCCACCACTGCTACGAAATTTCACATGGCCACAACGAGCCATGTGAAAAGATAGGTGAGGAATGCCTGCTTCGCGAGGTATTTGAGACCGGTGAACCACGTAGCTGTCGTCACCGGCATTTACGCCCTGATGGCTCGAAGGTGTGGGTGGACATTTTCCTGTCGCCGCTCAGAGATCAGGGTGGGAATGTCACGCACGTAATAGAGGGAATTCGTGACATGACCGCTCTTATCAATATGGAGGAAGATCTCAGAGCAAGTGAGGAAAAATTTCGAGCTCTCTTTGATCAAATCCCTACGATGGCCTTTGTTGTAGACAGAGATCACCGTCTCATTGCATCAAACTGGGCCTTTTCCCAAAAGATGGGCGACCAGGCTGAAAAAAGTACCTTGGAGTTGACAGGCATACCTCGGTTTACAAGAGAGTTCTGGCACAGTGTCGAAAAGCAGGTAATAGAATCCGGTGAACCCGCCTGGTATGCGGAAGTAGTAGACTCCGGCAGACGAGGTCAAGTTTACATCGAAACCAGGAAGCAGCCCATCAAAGATAAGAATGGCAACGTCACGATGGTGGTTGGTATCGCCACCGATGTTACAGATTACGTTAAGGAGCAGATGGCACTTGCAGAAGAAGTGAGAGAGCTTCGAGTTCAGATCTCGAGGGATGTAGGCCCAACGATCATTGGCAAGAGCAAACATATTTCAGAAGTTCTCGGGCGGGTAAAAGCAATCGCAGCAACTGACACTACCGTCCTGATCACAGGAGAGTCAGGCAGTGGCAAGGAGCTAGTGGCGGAGGCTATCCACAATCTGAGCGACAGATCTAGGCAATCGTTGATTAAGGTAAATTGTGCTGCCCTGCCTGAATCGATTATTGAAAGCGAACTTTTCGGTCACACAAAAGGCGCTTTTACCGGTGCAGTGAGCAACAGGATTGGCCGCTTCGAGGCTGCACATCGAGGTACCATCTTCCTTGATGAGATCGGTGACATCTCGCCTGCGGTTCAGGTTCGACTTCTGCGGGTGTTGGAAGAGAAAAAGGTTGAGCGCGTTGGAGACTACAAGCCCATCGAGGTAGCTGTGAGGATCATTGCGGCTACCCATCAAAACCTCAGGAAACTTGTGGAAAAAGGTCGCTTCCGTGAAGATCTTTTCTATCGTCTAAACGTCTTTAACGTCCATGTGCCGCCCCTGCGGGAGAGAGCTGAAGACATTCCTCTACTTATAGCTCATTTCATCAAAGCCTGCTCCAGAGAGATGGGTAAAGAGATAAGTTCACTAAGCGATGAGGTCATGAACTCGCTGCTCCAACACAACTGGAGAGGAAATGTGCGAGAACTGATGAATGTCATCGAGAGTGCCTGTGTTCTCTGTACCGGCGGGACCATTCAAACAGAACATTTGCCGCCGATTTTAGAACCTGGGGCCATCAGGATCGATGCAACGAGTGATAGGGACATACATGAGGCTCTACGCCTTGCTCGTGGCAATAAAGCTAAGGCTGCCAGACTTCTTGGCATCCATCGCAGTACCCTCTATCGGAGGATGGAGCGCTACAGAATTGCGACAGAGTGACGCGCGACATATGCGACATAATGCGACATTTCGTATGCAATACTAAAGTATTATCCTTTCGTAATCACAAGACTTTTTTCTTACCCCTGTTGTGGTACATGGTTTGCAGTCTTCCTTTAGATTAGTTTCAACAAGATTTATCCATGCCTTAAGATCAAGGGGATAGAGCCAACCTGTACAAGGCTCGGCCACGAAGACGAAAGCGCACTAGTCTCACATCGTCTGTGGCACCAAGGGAGTCTGTGGCATCCGTAGTGGATGTACGTGTCCTGCATTCTATCTAAGGACCCGCATTCTTCATTGGATCCATGAGCCTCCAATCTTCTCAAAACCATTCTGAAAAGCAGCGAAGCCCCGAACGGTCAACCGGGAACGCGATTTATATTGTCGGCCCCAGGAGGCTGCAAAATGAGGCCATCGCCTCCTGTTTGGAGCGGGAAATCGGGGACCAGTGCTTTGTGCTCGGAGATGTCAAAAACTTACCGCTGGAAGGCCAAGAAGACCAGGGTCGGCAGAGGCTCATACTCCTGGACTGTCAGGGAAAGGGTCAGAAAAATGTCTTGGCAGAGCTGAGGCCATATCTAAGGCAAAAACGACCTGAAAACCACGTGGCCCTTTTTAACGTGTCCCGTGACTCGGGGATTGAAAAAAAATGCGTAGCTGAGGGGATACGCGGTTTTTTTTATGAAGAAGACCAATTGGAAATATTTCTGAAAGGCGTTAAAGCTGTCCGCGATGGAGATTGGTGGCTTTCCAGAGATGTCATGATCAAATGCATCCTTGA
>PPDG01000327.1 GCA_002899795.1 Desulfobacteraceae bacterium
CCTCCCCCTTGGGCCTTCCTGGTGTTTCTTCTGAGTGACTGGTGGGAGGCCTGTGCCACTTCCGCAGCTGTGGGTGGGGGAGCCCCTGGCCCCGTTCCGCAGGAACGGGGAACAGGGAGGGGGCGCCTTCCCCCAAACCCAGCTGCGCTAGAAGTGACCAGGCCGGAGCCTTGGAACGACAGAAGAAACACCAGGAAGACATTTTCACTTCCAAATTAGGCTTCAACTCGGCAATAGCTTCAAAGTGTAAACATCAAGCATCCATCTTTGGGGAAACTCCAGTCCAATTTACACTTGACAATTTTGAAAATGGGGCGCTACCATCAACTAAACGGCTGAAGGACTGCTGGCTCTCAGCCCACACAACTGTTTTCCAATAGTGGAAAAATCGATGACACAGCCGGTTTCTCAGATGTCGCCTGCCTGGTATGCTATCTACGCCCAGGTCCGCCACGAAAGCAAGGTTTACACTCGTCTTTTGGCCAAATCTTTTGAGTGCCTTTTACCACAAATAGAGCGTTGGAGTCGGCGCCGAGATCGACGCAAAAAAATCCAGGTACCCATTTTCCCCGGCTATCTCTTTGTGCACACGGTACTCGACAATCACCACCAAGTCAAAATCTTGCAGACAGCCGGCGTCGTGCGAATAGTGCGGACCAAGGACAGTCCCCTCCCGGTGCCAGATAGTCAGATGAACAGTTTGATAACGCTCCTTGGCAGCGCCAACCTGCTCACCACCCATCCCTACCTGAACGAAGGCATGCGAGTCAAGATTGTCAATGGCCCCCTGTACGGTTGTGAAGGTATTTTGGTGCGCAAGAAAAACGAGAAGGCGCGACTGGTGGTGGCCATAGATATCATCCAGCAGGCGGTTTCGGTGGAACTCAGCGAAGAAGACGTTGAGCCCATATCGCTGTAGGGTCTAAAGCGCATAGAGCATAGCGCATTGCGCATAGCGTACAAATAGAGGGAGCTTTGTCATTGACAGTTTTTCGCTTTGCGCTCTGCGCTTAGCGCTTTGCGACGTGCGGGTGGCTTAAGGCCGGGTCCTTGGGGGCCGGACTTCTTATTGTGCGGACTGGTATTCGGCTATTTTCCTGCGGGCCACTGGGTGCTGTCGATTCTGAAACAGAATCTCCTGGTAGGCGTGTCGGGCAAGATCGCCCTGACCCATCTCTTCCAAAATTCTGGCCCGGTTGAGGAGGGCTGCCTCATTTTTTGGCTGCAAACCGAGACTCTGATCGAAGTAGTGAAAGGCCATCTCTAAATTCCGAACGTTTTTGCCGTAGGTGTGAAGCCAACCAAGTATATTGTAGATGACCGGCTTATACTCCACCACCTCCAGAGCTTGTTGGCCGATTTCCAAGGCTTTGAGGTCGATATCTTCGTCGTTACTTAAGTTTGACATCGAGATGTAACTACGCAAAAGAACAATAAAAATCCACGGCTCAGGCATTGCGTCCCGGACTGTGCTCTCAATCTTTTCCAGAAGACCTTCCTGGAGCGAAACGGGCATTGAAGACATAACCTCGAAGTTGACGAACGAGGTCACCTCGTACACTGGTATCTTTTGACCCAGTCCCTTAAAAACCAAACTCTTCGGCTTACTGAAGGCCACATTGATTTGACTGTTTTGCTGGCATCTCTTGTAAAGGCTGGCGCCTACCATGATCTGGTAAACGTTGCCCTCCCGTGAGGCAGATTCGATACGCTTGGTCAGGTTAATGGCGTAGCCTTCAATATTGGGCTCCGCCTTGCCTATCTTCACCCGCCATGGTCTGACATCTTTAATGACCTTGCCACAATTGATGCCCACGCCAATACGTGAGACCAACCGCTGTTCACTTAGCACTTTTTGGTTAAAGTTTGAGGACAGCCAGGCAAGTTTGATTTTCGTAGCTATCAGCAGAGCATTGCGGATGTCGAAGTGTATGTTTTCAGAATAAAGGAAAATTCTCAGTTCATCGCCAGAAATTGACCATTCCGAATCAATCCCATTCCCTTCGTAGCCGAAGTAGTCCAGGTGGTGGGATACGACTTCAAACATGGTGTCCTGGAAATCGCCCAGCATGTCGTCGTATTCCTGGAGAGAAAGGTTCTTGGCCAACTCCGTGGAATTCATGAGGTCGGCAAACAGGATGGTGGCGGTGCTCTCTTTCATAGGCTACAGCTCAAGATCAATTGTCCCCTCTCTGATGAAATTCTTCATTTGCTGAATTTCCTTTTCAAATCCCTCTACCTCCTTTGCCATTCTTTCAATCTCGCTCTTATCCTCTTGGACGGCTTTCCTTACAGCTTCATGGGAAGAATTGAACTTGGCATTGGTATCATCTATCGCATCTTGCAGCGACCCCACCTTGTCCTCCAGCTCTTGGC
>PPDG01000325.1 GCA_002899795.1 Desulfobacteraceae bacterium
AGGATTTCGGATTGCGGATTGCGAATTGCGAATTTAAAAAATCAGGCAGGAGGCAGCTGGCAGAAATCAGAGGCCAGAGATCAGAGGACAGAAGGCGGGTTGGGTAATTAGAAAATTAGAGAATTAGAAAGTTAGTCAAAGAGGTCAGTTATTCACAGATTACCCTTTAGCGTTTACTGTTCACTAATTATCTAATTAACTAATCAACTAATTCTCGATTTTTACGATTTACGGCTCACAGCTTACCGTTTACTTTAGTGTTCCCCTGGTTCCTCGTTACCAGCTATCTCATTAACAATTTGCTCCGGGTTGAAAAGGAAAGCCAGGAGAAAAAAGCCCACAACTGACAGAAAAGTGAACACCACTGCCCAGTCTTCGGACAAGACCCAGAAAAGCCCGCCACCGATGATTGCTACTATACCGAAAATGATAGTTACTCCCATTTTTCTCCACACGTCCATTTGATCACCCCCCCCTTTGGATTCTCTCCTATATGATACCACGTGTAGATTGTAGATTTGAGATTGCGGATTGCGGATTTGGGATTTAAGAAAAAGCAGAAAATAGAGATCCTACTGTGGGAGCGGCTTTCCCGCCCTGAGCTTGCCTGTCCTGAGCCTGTCGAAGGGTCGAAGGGTAGCCGCGATCTTGCGGTTTCAACGACTTAAACGATTTCTACGACTTTTACGACTTTTGTGATGAGATGAATTTAGTCTTTTAGATGACATTTGTTGCAGAGCTGTCTTTGTTTTTCGCCAAACTCCGCGATCATATTCCTGCCATAGTAGCTGTGCAGAGCATCTGTACCACTAGCCCCCCCATCCCCTGCCTTAGGGTGAGACTCAGCCATAAGTGAGGTTTCAAAATCCCACCTTCCCATACTCGGGAATGCTGAGGCGTGAGCCCGGTGACAAGTGAGACACATTACGTTCGCATCCCCACCAGAGCCAGGGCCCGAAGAACTGGAAGGATCGAGAAGGGACGCACTGGCGGTGTCCACCTCGAAGGGTACCAGTGCCAGGTAAGCGCTCGTTTGGCTACCGCTAACATCCCCTGTGCCTACATAAGAGTTGTAGTTATTTGAAATTTCTGCAGGTATTTTCGCACCTTTACCGGCTGGGTGCTTCCCCGCTACCCCGCCCGTGCTGCCATTCAGGAAGCCACCGTGACAGTTTGCACACCACTCCGACATGCCAGAGCCATATGCGGTGTGGTTGTAATCGGTTTCGGCCCAACCGAATGAACTGGCCTTGGCGATCGGTGCCGCGGATCTAAACGCTACACCGGACCGTAGTTGACCACCTGCATATCCCACCCCGCCAAGAAGCCGGAACGTACCGGGGGGTGTTCCTGTAGATGGTTCCTCCCCATAGGAACTGGGCGCCATCGTTGTACCCAGGTCTACACCGTTTCCAGTGGTTTTTGCATGTGGGTCATGGCAACTAGTACAGCCCAGGGCCGCGGAGGGGTAACTGCCCCCCGGGGCTTGACTCAGCCGCCCGTCCGGATTCAAACCATAATCTAGGGCCACAATATTGTGACCATGGCTGTCAGCTCTGCTTTGATAGCTAAGCCCTTCCATGCTCCAGCTGAATGTCTTTTGCAACCAATAGAAGTCTCCGCCTGGAGTGAACCGGGAGCCATCATTACTCAGCACACTGTGATCTGCACTCCTTTCGGCATGACAGCGCAGGCAGGTGGAGCTCGGGTCCGAGCCTTTGAGAATCAATGTGGGAGGCACAGCAGAGGAACTTTCATCTGTGCTCCAGTCCTGGTTGCTTGGAGAACCGAGTATTGTGTGGCATCCCTCGCAATAACCCTCTCCACCTTCATGGAATGCACAGGTAATCCCAGAAAGCAAAAAAGTGCTCAGTAATACTATTATTGCGACCAATGAAATTTTAAGTCTTTTCATTCCAAACTCTTGATTTAAAGTCCTGCAAAACCGTGCTGAGCAATAAGCACAGAGTGTGCCAAGGAGGGCAGAGGACAGAAGGCAGAGGGCAGTAGAGCTCAACTCTCTCGAGTTTAGCGTCATATGCCTTCGGCGTCATTGGGTCATTACGCTACGCTGTCATTTGTTGTAATAGGTAGAGGAAGATTTGAGATTTTAGATTGGAGATTGCGGATTTGGGAATTACAAAATTAGAGAATTAGAAGATTAGGAATTAAGGAATTTAGAGACTCGGGAGTCAGAGGACAGGGAGGTTGATTAGAAAATTAGAGAATTAGAAAATAAGTCAAACAGATGAATTGTTTACCGCGCGAAGCGTCCTGAGCCTGCCTGCCCTGAGTTCATCGAATGGGTCGAAGGGCTTACCTCTTACTGCTATGAAGCCTTGCCGACAATTCTCTGCCAGTAGTACTTAAGACG
>PPDG01000512.1 GCA_002899795.1 Desulfobacteraceae bacterium
ACCTAATGACGCCGAAGGCATATGACGCGAAGCTCGATTAGAGCTAAGCGCTGCTGCCTCCTGCCAGCCTGTCCTGAGCTTGTCGAAGGGCTGTATTTCCCTATGCCCCATGCTTCTTTTCGTCTCGCAGGCTCACGCAGTGAGCTCCCATGCCCTATGCGCCCCTATCATGCATCACTTTCCTTTTTGATACAAGGGAAGTATTGGAGTGCCGTCGGACTTGGATTTTGACACACTTCCATCCAGAGCCCCTCCGGATTCTATTGATAGCGTCCCGTATGAGACGTCACCGATCACTTTTCCTTTTTTGAAAACGGTTAGCTTGCCGTTGCAGATCATTTCACCTTCAAAACGTCCAGCCACACTCACGTTTTCGGCTTCAACTTTTGCCTCAAGATTGCCATCCTGTAGAATCTCCAAGGAGCTACACTTTATATTCCCTGTCACAGAACCGTCTACAATGAGAGTGCCTGCTGTTTCAATGCTTCCCTCGAGTTTACTCCCGACTGAAATGATAGTTGTTTCTACAGTCTTCAGTGGGTTTTTGAAGAGTTTCACCTTCGCTGGCCCATTGTCTTTTTTGTCAGCGTCTTGTTTGTTTTTTTGCCACATGGTCTATCCCTCTTTGTTCGAGAAGCGTTTCTCATTCCAACTAATTTTAGATTGCAAGGGTCATGCCTGCACACCTGTACCGGGAGGTGGACAGCATAACGGGGGGAAGTTGAGAGCAAAATATCTTTGCCAGGAGCGCGACTAGTTCCATGCCTAGAGAATGGAGACAAGAATATTAAGGCTGTTTAAATGTTTAAGATCGCGAGCAATAGATGCACAAATCCATACGTCACCATGCGGACACCGCTGTAACCAAAAGTAAGCAGTAGGGGGTAAACGGGTCAGCGGTAAACAATTCATCTTTTTGACTAATTTTCTAATTCTCTAATTTTCTAATTAACCAATCTGCCTGCTGACCTTTGCCCCCTGCTCTATGCTTTTTTTGGCTCACTTCATGCATATTAATGAGTTCTATGTGGTGTATTTCAAAGACCTTGAGTTGTCTCACAGTGGGGGTAGGGTTTGATGGAAGCATATACAGATGGGGTCTGATTTTTCAGGACTGAAAGAGGTATTGTTATGTGGCAACTGCTCGTCAATGTGGCTCATTTTCTGTCAGAAGTGATTTTAGCGCTCTCGGTGGCACTGGGGTTTGTCTGCTGGGTGTGGTTTGTAATTGGACTTCTGTATTACAAGAACCACAAAGACCTACCAGACTATCACGTGGAAGCCGAGGCGCACGAGGGGATGACGTGGTGGAATGCTTGGAGATGGAGTGTCTCGGAGAATTTTCGACCCCTGAAAGATAGTGTCATAATCGAGTCCTCGATCTTTGGTGTTGTTTCGGCATTAGCGTTAATCTGGGTTTTTGACTTAATTTTACGGTAAGCAGTAGGCGGTAAGCGGTAAGCCCTTCGACCCATTCGATGAACTCAGGGCAGGCAAGCTCAGGACGCTTCGCGCGGTAAACAATTCATCTGTTTGACTAATTTTCTAATTCTCTAATTAACCTATCCCGTCCTGTACCGATTACAACAAATGACAGCGAAGCGTCATGACCTAATGACGGCGAAGCCATATGACTGATGTCAATTCCACAATCTGCAATCTCAAATCTGCAATCAACCCCCTGCCCTATGCCAACAGTGAGGGGCTTATCCCTTCAGGATTTATACCGTCGTCAGTTACCACAATCTCCTTATTTCCGAATATCTCAAGATATCCCTTGAGATTGTATAATTTAAGACAAATGACGATATCCTCCAGATCGTTATCGCTGACGAATTCACTGACGATACCTATAGTATGTTTTGTTTTGCCAGTGGGAGCAACAATACGAAACACATGTCTGCTCGATTTGGAATCCCACATGTTCTCAATAACACATTCGGGGAACAACTCTTTGAGGTAGTCTTTAATTCCTGACAGTTTGTCCTTTTCTTCCATCCAGCCGCCTCCTAAATCAAAAAATCCAGTAGTAATTTGTCGACTCGATAATTTGTTAAATCGCCAGATCATAAATGATAAATGCTAAACGGTAAACCCTTCGACAAGCTCAGGGCGCTTCGCGCGGTAGATAATTCCTCTGTTTGACTAATTTTCTAATTCTCTAATTTTCTAATTAACCAACCTGCCTTCTGCCCTCCGATCTCTGTCGTCTGTCCTCTTCCCTCCTTGCCACGCCGTAGCCTTGGCGAAGGCGGGTGACGTCTGATCTCTGACCTCTGCTTTCTTGACCTGTTAGCTGGGAGCCATTATATAAATAAGGGCCATCAAAAAGACGCCGGAAAAGACGAAGAGGCTTCAGAGTAGGGAA
>PPDG01000542.1 GCA_002899795.1 Desulfobacteraceae bacterium
AATAGAGCCCGGTAACCGCCCAATTAGACGTGGGCTCCTTTGGTTTTTCAACAATGTCTAGGGCCCGGTTTTCTGAATCAAAGGTCACAACACCATAGCGTTCCGGGTTTTTCACCCAATAGCCGAAGATGGTTGCTCCTTCTTTTTGAGCGGCAGCCAGGCGCAGGTTATCAGGCAGACCGTGGCCATAAAAGATATTGTCTCCAAGGATCAGGCAAACCTGGTCGCGGCCGACAAACTCCCTGCCTATTAGAAATGCCTGGGCAATGCCTTCAGGACGTGGCTGCTCTGTGTAATCAAATGAAAGGCCCCACTGTGAACCATCGCCGAGCAAATCCCGGAACAAAGGTAAGTCCTGAGGGGTGGAAATCACCAGAATTTCACGCAGCCCAGCCAACATGAGTATCGATAGGGGATAGTAGATCATGGGCTTGTCATAGATGGGGAGCAACTGCTTGCTTACCACCCGGGTGATGGGGTAGAGGCGAGTTCCAGAGCCACCAGCCAGAATGATACCTTTCATAGTCTTTCCCTCTCACCTATTACCTATAACCAATCACCTATCACCGTAATTTATCTCAATCCACTTGCGATATTCCCCACTGCGCACGAGCTCAACCCAGTCCAGGTTGTGCAAATACCAATCCACAGTTGCCGCAAGCGCTTCCTCGAAATCATGAGCCGGGCCCCATCCCAATTCTCGCTTGATTTTGCTTGCGTCAATGGCGTACCGTCGGTCATGTCCAGGGCGATCAGAGACAAACTGGATGAGTCTCCGGCTCGATTTGCTCTTGGGTTTTTGTAAACGTGCGTCAAGAAGGTTGCAGAGTAGATGCACAACTTCAATGTTTTGTAGCTCCTCGCCGCTGCCTACATTGTAGGTTTCCCCTGGCTTTCCCTGTTCAAGCACCCTAACCAGCCCATCGCAGTGGTCTATAACATAGAGCCAGTCGCGAACATACTTCCCGTCTCCATAGACAGGCAGAGGTTTATCCTCCATAACATTCAAGATCATCAGGGGAATAAGCTTTTCGGGAAACTGATAAGGGCCGAAGTTATTTGAACAATTGGTGATTATTGCAGGGAGACCAAAAGTGCGAAAATATGCCCTGACCAGGTGATCAGAACCGGCTTTGGTGGCTGAATACGGGCTAGAAGGGTCATAGGGGCTTTCCTCGGTGAAGTATCCCTCTGCCCCCAGGCTTCCATACACCTCGTCGGTGGATATATGCAGGAAGCAAAAGTGTTCCGGTTTATCTTTGCGTTTCCAATTATTGAGGCTCGCCTCCAGGAGGCGAAAGGTTCCCACCACGTTCGTCTCCACAAAGGCTTCAGGGCCAAGAATGGAGCGGTCCACGTGAGACTCGGCGGCGAAGTGCACCACAGCATCAAAGGATTCCTCGGTAAACAGCTGCTCCAGGAGGGCGCTGTCCTGGATTGCGCCATGGACGAATCGATGTCTTGCTGCGGGGTCTGGGGCAAGATCTTGAAAATTGACGAGATTACCAGCGTAAGTCAGAGCATCAAGGTTGACAATACGCCAGTTGGGTCGCTCGGTAAGAACATGGCGAACGAAGTTTGTCCCAATAAATCCGGCGCCGCCGGTGACTAGGAGGATCTTTGTACTCATATAATATCTCTGGGTTTCTCTGGAATGGGTGATCTCCCTCTCTTCAGTATGTAGGTGAGACTTTATGGCTCGCTGCAAAACACTTGAGATTGCACGGTTGCCTTTTAAGCAATTGATGTGCCAGCAGGGACAGAAAGAACATACGCAGTCTTCACTTGTCCTCGTTCAAAATATCCGAGCTAAATTTACCTGCAGGAGACTTGACACACTATTAGCGGAAGTATGGTACACTTCCCTTGGAAAATCAAGTAACTACCTCACCGCGTTTCACTGAGAGTGAATAATCCGGGCCGGGTTTCTAGCTGGGGCTGGTAAGGCTACTTGCATCTGGTCAGACAACTGGCATTGATTTTGCTCTTTCACTCGTTACGGGATACCTCCGGCGGGGAAGGGAAATACAGTGTTCAGAAACAAGAAGGTAATCGTGGTCATGCCCGCTTACAATGCTTCCCAGACCTTACGTCAGACCCATAAAGAAGTCATGGAACAAGATATTGTCGATCTGGTGATCGTGGTGGACGACGGCAGTCAAGATGAGACCGCAGCTATTGCTAAGACCCTAGCCAATACAATAGTTCACATCCATCCTAGCAATCAAGGTTACGGTGCTAACCAGAAGACATGCTACAAGCTGGCTCTGGATGAAGGTGGCGACATCATTATCATGGTACACCCGGATTATCAGTACACTCCGAAATTAATTCTTGCCATGGTTGCCATGATAGACAG
>PPDG01000606.1 GCA_002899795.1 Desulfobacteraceae bacterium
ATTGTTATGGGCATAAGCATCCGCGCCATTACCAATCTCCTTGGCCGCCCAATAGGTACCATTGGCCAGAACATCGCCGATACCTTCACGCCGGACAATTTTATCAAGCAGGTAGTAAAACCTGCCTTCACTATCCTCTGGCATACCGGGGAAGTCTTTATCCGTCAAAATATCGTTTTCCAGCAATTCAAGGGCAAAGGCCATAACTTGCGGTGCTGAGAATCCATCCACGCCATATTCAGTGGCTTTCTGGGCAATACTTAGCCCGAAATCCAGGTCTGAAAAAGCCCCCATGGTATAGGTGAGCTTAGTGAAGCATTTCATCATGTAGGTTGGCAGCCCAGGCATGGAGATGGTTGCACCGCATTCCATTGGACAGTTAAAGCAACTGACCAGACGTGTGCGGGCTTTTTCCATCGTCTCAGTCCACTCCTTTTCGACCCCTTCATTCCAGAAATCTTTTCTGCGAACGCGGGAGTTCCCCCACATGAAATTCTCGGTGTGCCACTTTTCATCATGAACCTTCATCTCTTGCGGTGAACCAAGTCCGGCTAAGATGGGCATAACTCCCGGGATCGGATTGCCTTCCCGGATTTTTATATATTCCAGCACCTCGTTGCAAAGCCCGATGTATTCAGCTGGCTGGGCAAGATTTATGTCTTTAGTACCGCGCACAACGATTGCCTTGACGCCTTTGTCTCCCATAACAGCGCCGATCCCGCCTCGGCTGGCACTCGATCGGCCTTGCTCGATAGAGGCATAATAAACCCGGTTTTCACCCGCCAATCCAATCGCGGCTATCTGGGCTTTCGGCTCGTTCAACTCTTCCTTGATAAGTTCTGCAGTTTCAATTGCACCCTTACCCCGCAAATGGGAGGCATCACGGATCTCCACCTTGTCATTATTGATCCACAAATAAACCAGTTCACTCGACTTACCACGGAGAATCACTTTGTCGTAACCGGCATACTTCAACTCTGGGGCCCAAAAACCACCCATCATTGAAAAAGCCATCAACTCAGACTGAGGAGAGATCGTTGAAACAATGGTACGATTACAACCGGTTGCTGGTGTGCCGCACAAAAGACCTGTACCGAAAATCAAAAGATTCTCAGGGGAAAAAGGCTTCGTCTCAGGAGGCACCCTGTCCCAAAGAATCTTGGTATTAGTACCTAATCCTCCGAGATAAAGCTCGGTGTCTCTAGGATCTGTGGCAACCTTTTCAATGTTTCCTCGGGAAAGGTCAATCTCAAGATTAATTCCTGTCTCTGCGTACCTCATTCTCTTACCTCTTCTGCTGACTTGTTAGACTTTCCACCCACAAATAATTTACACGACGGGCCCTGAACTAGTTCTTAGCTGGGTGAAGCGAGATGCCAGGATGTTCAGAATGCAAAATGAGCATGGTTTAACTCCATTTGAGGCGATATTCATGTAAATCAGTACCTTAATACCTATTTAATTGTCAAGGAAATATAACAATGTTAAATTGAAGTCCAACTGTACTCATGGGACCCTCTTCGTGAATGAGGTTGTTGGACAGAGGTATCGATAGTGCAGGGAGCCAGGTATGTTCTATTTCTGCAATTTCGAGACAGCTTACAACTGTCAGATATGTCCTGAAAAAAGGAGAAACATAACTGGGAAATTAGACATAAGTCGTCAGCATCGATCTGATAGGCAACTAAAATGGGTACTAAGCTCCAAAAATTTGACTTATGACATAGGCATACAAAGAGGCCTTTGACCGTGAACAGTTTTGAAACAGGACCAATCCGACCACCTAGCGAGGCAGGGAGTTATCTCATTCGCCTGACCCGTGGTTGTCCATGGAACAAGTGCAAGTTCTGCCGTTCTTACCGCAGGGTAGATTTTGAGATCCGCGACGTCGCTGAGATCATGGCCGATATTGATGCCATGGCGAGGATAAGAAATGAAATAAAGAGTGGGCACCGTATACACGATCAATACGGGTGGATGGTTGAGAACGCCCTCAATAGCGGTGGCACGACAGCATTTCTCCAGGATGGAGACTCACTCGCCATGAAATCTGATGCAGTAAAAAAAATCCTTACACACCTAAAAGAGCACTTCCCGGAGATCACAAGAATAACCAGTTACGCCAGATCCAGAACGATGGCGAGTCGCTCCGTTGACGACTTGGTCTCCTACCGGGAGCTTGGCCTCAACCGCATCCATATCGGCATGGAAAGTGGTCACGACCCCCTCCTTGAAATCATTAAGAAAGGAACCACCGCAGAGGCACATATCCGCGGAGGAAAGCGCGTCGTTGAAGCAGGTATTGAGCTTAGCGAATACATCATGCCGGGTCTTGGCGGCCGTGAGTATAGCGAA
>PPDG01000089.1 GCA_002899795.1 Desulfobacteraceae bacterium
CAAGAGGCGGGAGAATTTCCGTTGTTCAAAATTTCCTTGCAGACTTTTTAAAGTTTCGGCTTTTGCCTGAAGTTGTTCCAGAACTTCGGCTACGGTTAATTGAGTCCCAGCATTTGCCTTCTGAAAAGACAAGAATGAGGTACCATACAGGATCAAGCCAATGCTGAGAAAAAAGATTAAGCCTTTCGCCCTTTTAATCCACAATTTTCTAGCCATAGAAATAAGACCAAAGATCTTCGATTTCGGGTTTGTCCTTCGGGCGGGTTCCAGGTTGCGCCTTAAAATAATGAAATGGAAATTTAAAATTATTTAGAAATCCGCAATCCGCAATCCGCAATCGTAAATCCCTAGATTGGATCCACCAGATACCATTGGTCCGGGTAGCGGCGGATGTATCGTTCAAACACCCTCGCCACCTGTAGCAGGTTGTGTTGCAGCGCCTCTCTCCGGTCAGGGCCATAGTGGAGTTCTAACGGGGACTCGATGATGCCGCGGTAACGTCCAGGCGCCTCCATGACTGAGAAGGCGGGAATAATCGGCGCTCGGGCAGCCATGGCCAGGAGCACCGGTCCCACTGGCAGCCGCACCGGGCGGCCGAAAAAAGTCGTGACCTCCGACCTTTCTGAAAACGGTTTGTCGCCCAAAACTGCCACCAGTTCATTCCGGTTCAGGGCCTTGACCAATTCAATGGCACCGAAGGTCGAGTCCTCCACTTCAATGATCCGGATGCCGTGGCGCGATCGCATCACATTGACAAGTGTGTTGGTGAATAAGGTGTTGTGTTTGATGGCAACCACATTCACCGGATAGCCCATGGCTCTCAACCCCAAGCCGCCAATTTCCCAGTGACCAATATGAGCGGTCAGGAGCACTGCACCCCTGCCTTTGGCCAAGGCTTCATCTAAATGGTGGCGTCCTTCGTAAAGCCGAGCAAATGCCCGGCTTTCCTCCAGGTTCATACTAAGGAGTCGAAAGAAATCAGCAATGTATATGCCGTAGTTTTGGAAAAATCTCCAAAGAAGGAGACGCCGACCTGCAGGCGGCTGATATCCATTAAAGATAACATCCAGATTTTGTGAAACGTGGCGCCGGTCTCGTGGTGAAAACAAAAAAGCCAGGGCAGCAACCAGGCGCGCCAGCCCATAGGTGATCGGTGTTGGCAGCGACTGAACCGTCTTCAGTGCCTGCCGATACCAGAAGGGTTTGTCCAAAAAATGTTCGCGCATAACCGATCAAAGCTTCAGAGCGCTCCCGAGGGAGCTCTGGAGTGTCCAAGTATTGGGTATGAAAATCAGAAAATTCACCGTGTCGCTATAATTCGGTTGTTGGCATGTGGTTTGCGATTTTTTCAGGTGGAGCTCGGTTTCACTCTGGATAACTCATTAATTTCCATAGACCTTAACCACTCCCTTTGATAGTGTAAATGGCAGCAGCTGTCAACACTCCTCCGTCCCCTGCCATTATCGACCGGGATGGTGGGGAGACGCTTTTTTTTCGTTAGCGATTTAGATTATAATACCCCGGCTCAATATTCTAGCCTGGATATGTCCGCTCTTCTCCACGGTTTGGCGAGGGCAATTAATGCAACATCCGGGCTAGAATATGTAACTCTTAGCCCGGATTATTTATGAATCCAAAAGATTCGTGAATAATGCAGGTTAGCTGGATTGTGCCAATGTCATTGAAAATATTGTTGATCTCTCCCATTGGTCTGAAGAAAATTCTAGGGGCGGAATTTTTCTTTAAGCTCCCATTTTTGGGATTACCTACCATTGCCGCATACACTCCGCCGGACTGCGAGGTCAAGATGGTGGACGAGCGCATTAGTTCGGTGGATTTTGACGAAGATGTGGATCTTGTCGGGATCACCGTGATGACTCCGCTTGCCACCCGGGCATATGAGATTGCCGATGCATTTAAGCGCAGGGGAAAAACGGTTGTGATGGGAGGCATGCACGTGTCAGCCCTCCCGGATGAAGCCCTGCAGCACTGCGATGCGGTTTCGATTGGAGAGGGTGAACAAGTATGGCCACAGATGGTGGAAGACTTCAAAAGAGGGGAACTGAAACAGATCTACAGGGCCGAAAAGTTGTTTGATTTATCGGCAGCGCAACCGCCCCGATGGGATATCATTGACAAGGGGTTATATAGTCCGGTGGACTTCATAGAGACCACTCGGGGGTGTCCAATCAACTGCAATTTCTGCGCTGTTACCCAGTTCTACGGGGCCAAGTACCGGACCAAACCCGTCAATCTTGTTGAGCAAATGGTGGCGCAAGTAAAGCCGGTGGACAAGGTTCTGGCCCTCAAGAATCTCATATTCTTTGTTGATGACAATATCATCGCCAACCG
>PPDG01000435.1 GCA_002899795.1 Desulfobacteraceae bacterium
GAGGCCTTGAACTTTGCTACTAACAAAGGTGGATTATATTCTTCCTAGAGTGATGGTCGAAAAACATGTAAAAGAGCCCACATCAGAACAATGCGAAAACATAACGTTTTTCTCGTTGACGACCACACCATTTTTGCAGAATCTCTGAAACTGCTTCTCGAAGCGAGACCAGAATTCTGTGTCATTGGCAGTACCGATAGCTGCCTCTCAGCCATTGACCAAGCTAAAGAGTGCCGACCCGATATCATCCTCATGGATCTTTCCATGCCCGATATGAGTGGCATTGAGGCGACGCGCAGGATCCTCGAGGAGTTGCCAGATACAAAAGTGGTGGCTCTGACCATGCACAAAGACGAGGGGTTTGTTGCCCAATTTTTTGAAGCTGGTGGCTCTGGGTATCTCGTGAAAGATATGGACGCCCAGTGTCTTTTTGGAGCTCTGCAAGCTGTCTGCCGGGGAGAGCGCTTCCTAAGCCCGTCTATATCAGCTGAACATATGAATGGCTGCGGCGAGAGCGATGAAGACGAAGATCGGGCCAAGCTCTCACCCCGCGAAAGAGAGGTGCTCAAGCTTATCGCAGAAGGGAAAAGCAGAAAGGCGATTGGCAAGACACTCAACATAAGCGTTCGAACTCTGGACACACACCGTACCAATATTCTCCTAAAGCTGGGGTGCAAGAGCACGGCCGAGTTGGTGCATTACGCAGTCCGTAGAAATCTTGTTGAACTCATCTAACTAGTTTCCATCCATAAATGGCCCTTTGCCGCAATCTCTACGTCAATCTTCGGGATTTCTTGTGCGGCGTACGTGAAGTACGCCTCCGCGCAATTCCTTTATTTGACTCACCCGCAATCCTGCGGGTTCGCCCTGACGGGCAGCCTGATGGCTGTCCAATTCCGCTATTCTGCGGAATTGTCCTTGACCTTGCGGCAAATTGCTCATTTATGAATTGGAAACTCCGTTTGTGGGTGTCATTCTGAGGAGTCCAGCCAGTGGCGGGACGACGAAAAATCCTATAGATACCGCTTCCGCAGAGATTCTTCGCGGAGTTTATCCTGAGCCCGTCGAAGGGCTCAGAATGACATAGAGAAGTTTCCGGATGGACACTAACTGCCAACTGTAAGCCTACCGAAAGTATTCCAAACCACCACTATTTTTCCTGAACGAACAACACAAAGAGATGTAATTTTAGATTGCGGATTGCAGAATGCAGATTGCGAAATCTCTTAGTTCCTATTTGTGGAAATCTGAAATCTAAAATGTCCTTTGTGGTCTAGAAGGTGGCAACGATACTCGTCAAAAGAGCGCAATAACAAGGGCTACAGTCCCCAGCGCGAAACAGTAAGGGGCGAAATAAAAAAGTTTTCCCCTTTCCACCAAGGAACGCAGTAGGCCTAAAGCGAGCAAACCCACCACAAAAGCAGAGAAAAAGCCAACGGCCACAATATGCCATTCTGGATAATTGCCACTGAGGTGGAACATTTCAGAGGCGAGGGCTCCCAAAATGGCAGGAATCGATAGTAGAAAGGAAAAGCGGAATGCCGTTTCAGGCCGGAGGCCGAGCAGCAAGCCGGTAACGATGGTCACCCCAGAGCGTGACACCCCGGGGCTGATGGCGGCTCCTTGAACCAGGCCGATCATCAAGGCGTCCAGTACATTGGGGCTGTCCAGATGCTTGCGGTGCTGGCGGGACCAGCGACTCCACACCAGGAAGAACCCGGTTATCCATAAGCAGAGACCGACTATGGCGGGTGAGGTAAAGAATCCCTGGAAGACATCGCGCAAGAGCAATCCGATTACGGCAGTGGGCAGGGAACCCACCAGGATCATGAGCGCCATTCTTACGCCACTACCTGAATCAGCAGAAGCGGGGATAGATGGGGCTGATGGAGTGCGGCTGAAAAACCTGAGGCAGTCGGTAAGCATCAAAAGGAGGTCGGCACGAAAGACCACGAACACCGCCATGAGGGTAGCGACATGCACTGTCACGTCGAAAAACAGCTGTGGTTCTCGGAGACCGAATAGATGCTGGGCCAGCGCCAGATGCCCTGAGCTGCTGACCGGAAGAAATTCAGTGATACCTTGCAGAACGCCGAGACACAAAGCCTGCAGGATGTTCATAGACTACTGCTTTCGTACTGCGGAGTCCAAACCGTGGACGTAAGGCGACATGGCGCAATCCTCCAGCAACGCTCACGATCCAGCTGCAAGGTTAGCCCGGATATTTTATGAATCACTTGCTGCGACCACGGATATGGCCGTCCTTCCGGGCGTCCTCGGGTGTCGGCCCCTGCGACGTACCGTTCAGGTACGCCTCGGAACCAACCCCCTGCGGTTGCCCGGTGGCA
>PPDG01000098.1 GCA_002899795.1 Desulfobacteraceae bacterium
CCCATCCTCTTCGCGCTCGCTGCGCTCCGCTCAGTCCCGCAAGCGGGTTCCCAGTTTCGTGGTCTCGCGACAGCAATTCATGAAATATCCGGGCTAGGCACCATTCCATTTCGTATTTCGCCTCTCTCATTAGCCAATTTGTCAATGTCCGCATTGTGTTGAATTTCATGTAAGCATCTTGTCAAAATGCAAAATGACAAGAGTGCATACTACCTGGCCCTTGGTGCCTAAAGGCAACTGCCGGCTGTCAGGTCCTTCTCGCGGTGCAATTTTTCTCTCGACAATGGAGGCAGGGATTGTGGGGGGCCGATCCAGGAGGAGCTATCCCAAAGACTCCCGAAATCGACTTTCTTGGCTCCATGAGGCAGGAATCCAAAAGTTCCACGCCGATCTCTTCGGCATCAAACACACTAAAGAGCTTTTTCTGCTCTGTTATAGGCCAATCGCAATAACCCGGGCTGAAACGGAAGGTAGCGGTTTTACTTTCGTTTCTACATTTTGCCTCCATATCCTGATGAAACTGTTCGACCATGTCTTCGACTGCCACCGAGGCCATTGCATCGAGAATGTATGCCTCCGAAAGTTTGTGTTCATCCAGGAGTCTGCCGATCTCCTTTTCAACGTCAAAGCCGATGGTACCGATGAAACAGACAATTTTTTCTGCGTCTCTCAAAGCCCTTGATAATTTTGCGCTTCTGAACTCAACTCCATCTTCAAGATGAACGGTAGCATCATCCTTGGTCTTTGCTTTCACAATGCGGTAATGCAAACGCGGTTGAATCAGCCTATCTAGACTCTGCTCCAAGGTTGTCACTTTTGTGTTAATTGACCTTGATAACCTCCTCTGTTTGTTGCCACCAAGGAGTACGGCTAGTTTGTCACTTTCTATGGTAGGTTCGATTTGTACTAATGTCGCGTTCATATCCATATATCTATAAACTCCTGAAATTGAAATAAAAACTCATCAATCGCGGTGTTCGTAGTCCATCGAGATAAGATTGGACCTCATCCTGATTGGCTATCAGAAAGGTGCCCAACAGGGGTGAACTAGAGTGGTGAACTCGCCGAGATTGAGCGTTAGATAGAGATACTTGCGGTTTTCAAAAAGAGAGGCATAGAGAGACTATGCTGTAGTGACCCACAGACAGTGGGCACTGAGAGAGCAAGTGCGGCGCTTATTAGAGAAGCGCGGGCCCTAGGTTGTTCGGAAGGAGGATTTCTGAAGTGTGTTTAAATTATTCTCGATACCATAGCAGGTATCTCAGCAGTTTTCAAGGTGTGCTTTTTTTTGGCTCACAGACAGGCAGGGCGATGTCATTACTATGAATGACAGCGCACCTGAATGACTCAAATTACCGCACGCCTAAACTTGTTGGTGAAGTATAGGTAACCGGACCATACTGCTTTCCACTTCCATGGTGGTGTGCATGGGATCATCGTGGACATGGGGGTTCCCGTATATGCCGCGGCCGCTGAAAGAAAGTTCAGCTAGAAATGAATGGGCGCTTTCAAAGCCGGCTGAAATGAGTCTGCTTCCTTGGGAAAAATCGTAAGCTGGAACATCAAGGGGATAAGGAGCGGGGAGGTAGATTACGGTAAGATTTTGATTGAACACCGAAAGGAGTCTGAAGGACTGGCGGTGCAACATGAGGGTGATGAAATGCAGTGCCTTTTCTTTGGGGCCCTTGGGCAACCTGGACAGCTTACAGGGGTAACCGGCATCGAAGACAACCATGGTCTGTGCCCCTAGCATCTCAGCCTGAACCCTACTGGTATCGCCCATGCGCCTTTCGCTCCGGTTAACACCGACGGTCTGATTTTAAGAGCAGCAGATATTGGTATCACCTTACACCCGGAAGCCCTTCTGTACGTGATGCCTGCCAAATCCGGGTACATCGGAGGCGATCTTATCAGCATGATTCTCGCCTCAGGTTGTGCAGAACAGGATGGCAAAATAGCTCTGGGCCTGGATCTTGGTACCAACGGGGAGATTTTTCTGGGAAACCGAAAAAGATTAATGACCTGCTCAGCGGCAGCGGGCCCTGCCCTCGAAGGTGCCAGAATCTCCAATGGCATGATGGCCAAAGAAGGAGCTATCGAGAAGGTCTATGTAGAGGATGGCTATCTGCGCTACCAGGTAATCGGCAATGTGAAGCCACAAGGTATGTGCGGCAGCGGTTTGGTTGATTTGGTGGCCGTGCTGTTAGATCACGGAATCATAGATCATGGTGGTCTGATGCAACCCCCGCAAGGGGATTCAGAGGATAGCCTGAGTGCCAGAGTTATCGAAAGGGATGAGGGAGTATACGACTTTCTCGTGGCTGCCACAGAAGAAAGTTTTTCTC
>PPDG01000154.1 GCA_002899795.1 Desulfobacteraceae bacterium
GGGGCTACGAGGCAGGTCCCATGGGTGACGTGGAGGGCAAACCCGAACTGCGGCAGATTGAGGGTCCCAAGGGGGTGTCCACAGTGGAAGCAAGACACCCGGCCGCCGGGACCTATTACCTCTACGCCGAAAGTGCGGATGAGCTGATATTTACCGAAAATGAGACAAACTCAGAGGAGCTCTACGGTCTTGCCAATTCCTCTCTCTATGTCAAAGACGCTTTTCACCGCTCTGTGGTCAATGGTGAAACCACTGCGGTCAACCCTGAGCGTAGAGGTACGAAAGTAGCAGCCTTGTTCAAGGATACCATTGCGCCGGGGGAGTCAGCCACCACGAGATTACGATTGGCAAATGTGGCCCAGGAGGCTCCGTTCAAAGATTTCGAAAAAACCTTCAAAAAGAGATTGGCCGAGGCTGACGAGTTTTATGAGGCTGTGCAAGACTCCGGTCTGAGTGAAGATGAAAGAAGGGTTCAGCGCCAGGCTCTGGCAGGTATGCTGTGGTCCAAGCAGCTGTACTACTACGACGTTGAGCAGTGGCTCAAGGGCGACCCTGAGGGTTCGGTACTTCCTTCCCCTCGAAACCACAACCGTAACCACGACTGGGAGCATCTGGTTAACTTTGATGTCATCTCAATGCCTGATAAGTGGGAGTACCCGTGGTATGCCACCTGGGATCTCGCCTTTCACTGTATTCCCCTGGTTCTGGTGGATCCCGACTTCGCCAAAAGGCAAATGGAGCTCATCACCCGCGAGTGGTACATGCACCCCAATGGACAGGTGCCGGCGTACGAGTGGGGCTTCGACGATGTCAACCCCCCGGTACCTGCCTGGGCCGCCTGGCGGATCTACAAGATCGACGCCAAACACCAGGGTCGTCCGGACCGTGACTTCCTCGAGGGAGTCTTCCACAAGTTTCTCCTGAACTTCACCTGGTGGGTAAACCGCAAAGACGAAGACGGCCGCAATGTGTTTCAGGGCGGCTTTCTCGGTATGGACAACGTCTCTGTTTTTGACCGCAGTCAGGGCTTGCCAACCGGCGGCCACATAGATCAGGCCGACGGCACAGCCTGGATGGGTTCTTACTGTTTGTCCATGTTTAGGATCGCTCTGGAGTTGGCCCAGGAGAACCCGGTGTATCAGGATGTGGCCACCAAATTCTTCGAGCACTTCCTGCGGATAGCCCATGCCATGACCGCAGAGGGTGGACACGGGCGCAGCCTCTGGGATGAGGAGGATGGGTTCTTCTACGATGCCCTCCATTTGCCGGACGGTACGTTCACTTCGCTGAAAGTCCGCTCCATGGTGGGATTGCTGCCCTTGTTTGCCGTGGACACCTTGGAGCCGGATCACCTTGAGCACGTGCCCGATTTCAAGCGAAGGATGGAGTGGTTTTACAACAATCGTCCCCACCTGAGTGGGAATCTCGCCTGTATCCACACACCTGGTATCGGTAGGCGGCGGTTATTATCCATACTCACCCGGGATCGGCTCGTGCGCGTCCTGGAGAAGATGCTGGATGAAGAGGAGTTTCTCTCCGACTATGGCATTCGCTCCGTCTCCAAATACCACAAGGATCATCCCTACACCTTTTACGTGGACGGGCAAGCGCATACCATCAGCTACCAGCCGGCCGAGTCCGAAAGTGAACTCTTCGGTGGCAATTCAAACTGGAGAGGGCCCATCTGGTTTCCCATGAACTACCTGATCATCGAGTCCCTGCAGAAGTTCCATCACTACTATGGTGATGATTTCAAGATCGAGTGCCCCACCGGATCAGGCAGGAAGATGACCCTGTGGGAGGTGGCTACAGAGTTGTCCAGACGTTTGATGCGGCTCTTTTTGAGAAACGGTGATGGTGAGCGGCCCATTTACGGAGGAATTGAGACCTTTCAGAAAGA
Organism: Desulfobacteraceae bacterium; assembly: GCA_002899795.1. GTDB lineage: Bacteria > Desulfobacterota > Syntrophobacteria > BM002 > BM002 > BM002. The sequence continues at coordinate 1,901 of PPDG01000154.1, forward strand.
TCCCCACTGGCGTGACCTGATCCTCTTCAACGAGTACTTCCACGGAGATAATGGCGCCGGCCTGGGTGCCAGCCACCAAACGGGCTGGACAGGGTTGGTGGCCAAGCTTATTCAGCAATCTGGTGGCCAAGCTTAATTGCGAGCTGTTTTGGAGTAATGGCGGAATAGAAATTCCAAATCACAAATCACAAATATCAAACAAATAACAATGACCAAAATTCCAAACCTGTTTTGGTCATTGAGTATTGGAATATGAGATTTGTTTGTAATTTCTCCTTCGGAGTCCCCACCCTCCGGGCGGGGCCCCGGTTTGGTGCTTGGAATTTGGAAGCCCACTTGCTGTGCTGTTGGTATAGTTTAGCTTTGCTTGTGGAGTAAGTGTGCTGCGGTGATTTTCGGGGAGACGAAGGCGCAGCAAAATCCCCCTCGATCCCCCTTTACAAA
>PPDG01000153.1 GCA_002899795.1 Desulfobacteraceae bacterium
ACCCTGAGCCAGCCAAAGATATACCCTGTACCAGCAGCGAAGGAGATCGCCTCTAAATACAAAGATGTCTGTTTTAACATCATCAGTTCAGCACAGACTCCAAAAAGCGAGAAACTGCTGAATGATCTAGCTGCGGTGAACGTATGCTCCCGGGTGGTAACGTTTGATGCCATGCTCGCCAGACCAGAGTATATTACCGGAGCAATTTATGTAGTCAGAGACAGGGCCCTTGTGGAGACCCAACTTATTAGCAAGGTGGTGGGTGTAGAACTCGATAGCATCCTGTTTGATTATAACAAGGCTGATATCCGTCCGGAGTATCACGACAAGTTGGATGCCCTGGCAAAGTATTTGGAGAAAAATCCTGATACATACGCACTTATTGAAGGCTTTGCTGACAGCACAGGTGATCCGACCTATAATATGATGTTGTCACGGCAAAGGGCTGAAAGCGTTAAGAATTACTTGATGGAGAAGGAAATTTTCTCAGCAGCAGAGGCAAATATCAGTGCTATTGCTGAGAAACGGCTCGTGGTGGTGTGGTATGGGCCAGTCGTTGCTGAGGCCAGTAATGAGACAGCTGAGGGACGCCAATTGAATCGACGTGTTCGGATATCGATAGGCGGCATAGAGTAACACGGGCTTGAGCAGAGTCTCACGTCCTCGAGGCAATGGTCTAACCTGAAAGCAAGGGCCGCAAAGTAGGGTCAGATAGAAATAGTGTTCTTGCTTAAAAAACATGCCGGAGTCACTATTCTCGCTTTTCTTTCGGCATTTGATTGATTAACATTGAGCGTGAGGCTGGACTTTGCCTCATGATCGTACCTCTACCCCCATCGGCATTGGGTCGGTGGGGGTAATTTTTTCCAAGCCCACCAGGCTGACCATCTACTGCTGGCAAGTCCCATGCTTAGGTTAAGCGTGATGATCTGAAACCTAGTTTCCCCCCTAACATCTCTCTATTAAGCACAGGCATACGAATATTTCGTATGTCAAACCACTCAGTTAACCAGCCCTAAAAGGATATTGCTTTAAGCCGAATAGACCATTCTTCCCTTCTAGGCAACTATACCCCTCAAATATTCGTTAGATATCAAAGACTTAAAATGAGTGGCACAAAAGTTGCTCAAACATTGTACGTACGGGTACATATATCAACGAACATTTTAGGGAAAAACTCATGCTTAAATCCAAAGTTCAGTATGCTTAATTTGTCCTGAAAGTGGGGATTGGAAATTTGATAAAATCTGGACTGAAATTTCAACAATACATGAGACTGTTTTTACTGTTTCTCTTAACTAGCTGTGCCACTTTGCCAGTTGAAAAGGAATGCGCTGCTCCAGGTGAAATACAGTTCACTATTAATGTAGGATTTGAAGTAGAACACACGTCGTGTATATCTGATTTAGAAACAATATCTTGGCTTATTACAGTCTCTATTTGGGATGATGCATGTAAAGACCGATCAACTAATCTTGTTTCCTATTGGAATGGATGTAAGTATGAGCTATGGCAAATAGATTCACCAGATGATTGGGTTTACGTAGGTCGTTTCAAAAACCTTGATACATTAGGTGAGTTCATAAAAGTAACTAGACCATTTGCTGCCTCTCAGAGCATATCTTACCGAGAGGTAAAAAGAAAAGCACCTGAAAAGACTAGAAACTGACCCTGTTTATCGTGCTGAATATGAAATGGAAATATACCCGGGGGAAGTAAGGAGTGTATGTATTGCACTACCTTCTAACGCTGTATCCTATAAACTGAGGCTGTTACCGAGATAGGGTATCATACACCGCTTTTTCAATAGTGCTATTTATTTTCCAAAAGAAAACTGCGGAGCTTCGGCTCCGCTTTTTTGTGCTCCATTCAGACTCTGAGAATGTGAATTACATACTTTAATCCACACTTTTCCATTTGAGATCCTGTTACCGCATATAGTAGTTACCCCTCCAGAGTTTGATATAAAGACTTCTCGCATATTTGTTGTTTCGAATGTAGCCACTATTAGTAGGGCCCAGCCTGAAGAAAGCATTCGTTCTGAAGAAGCAGGGCAGATCAGCTGGAAACCGCATGTTGTATTGGCGGTTTCACCAACGCTCCTTTGGGCTTTTAGCCAAATCTGGCGATTTAACAAAGCTCAAATAATGTAAGATATCTCAGCTAAGTTATAGTAGTTTATGATTTTTCTCGCTTTCCTTCAAAGTTGGCATCTTTCCTGCCTATGCAAGGAGATGTAGCGTTTACAGCTCCTTGTCTTGCTCTACACCATATAGTACATGCCCCCATCAGCCATCCGCGCCCGGTTTGATGGGGGCTTTCTTTAAATTACCTGTTTGTCTTCTTGTGAGTTACGTCTGGAACTGTTTGGATCTGACTATAGCAATAGGTGTGTTGAAAATCCTGTCGGGATACTCTGGAAAAAACCACTGACAACAAAGAAGGTGATTTGTGAGTAATGAAAAACGTGACTATCCCAGAGCTGAAATAAAATGGCCGGCCGTGATAAAGACCGATCAAGGTACTATGGATGGGGTAACATCAAATGTAACCCCAAATGGAGTCTTCATCCATTGTCAAAAACCGCTAAGGCTCAATGAAGTCTTTGAATTGACCATAAATATTCCCAACTCCGACCAGGCCTTAACAGCTAAAGCGGAAGTGACGTGGTCGAATAGATGGGGCCCTGATGATAACATTTCGCCGCGTGGCATGGGTGTTCGATTTGTGAAGATTTCCAGCGAGGCCCGAAAATTCATCGCCAGAGCAGCCTTGAACTATCTTAAATCGGAGGAGATAGCGCCTGAGTTGCTGCAGACCCTGCAGACTTTGGTCATAGATGTTAATGAGGCTAAAGCAGGCTACGGTTGAGAAGTCAATTAGTTAGTTTCCAACCGATAACCTGATCCTATGGGCCAAATCAGATAGAAGATTCCCTGTCCCGCTTTATCGGGACTGCAGGGAGCTTCAATATCGAATATCGAACAAGGAATTTCGAACAGCAGAAGTTTTTGAAAAAATAAGACAATGTTTTTTACTTCGACATTCTGCGGTTCTGCGGTTCAAATACACAAAGACTTGACAGCTTATAGTTGAATGCTGAGCGCTCACCGGTGGTCTTGCGTTCTTTACCCTAGTATTTTCTTAAGATACCGTCCTGTATGCGATTGAGGAATTTGGGTGATCTCCTCAGGTGTACCGGTACCAACAATCTGGCCTCCCTCTGTCCCTCCTTCAGGTCCAAGGTCGATGACAAAGTCTGCGGTCTTGATAACATCCAGGTGATGTTCAATGACCACGACCGTATTGCCGGCCTCCACCAAGCGATTGAGAACATAGAGCAACTTCTTGATGTCGTCGAAATGAAGACCAGTGGTGGGTTCATCCAGGAGATACAGGGTCTTGCCACTGCTGCGCTTGCTCAGTTCCCGAGCCAGTTTAATTCTCTGCGCTTCACCACCTGATAGTGTTGTGGCTGGTTGTCCTAGCCTAAGATAGCCGAGCCCAACTTCATCCAAGGTGGAGAGCTTATCTTTAATGAGAGGTATGTTGCCGAAAAAGCGGTGGGCCTCGTTCATGGTCATGTCAAGCATTTGAGCGATATTTTTCCCCTTATAAATTATTTCCAGGGTGTCCCGGTTGAAACGGAGACCTTTGCAATCATCACAGGTCACATACACGTCAGGCAAAAAGAGCATTTCGACTTTGAGAATACCTTGACCAGCACATGCTTCGCAGCGGCCGCCCTTGACATTAAAACTGAAACGGCCTGCCCTGTATCCCCGTGTCCGAGCCTCTGGCACCTGCGCCAGCAGGTTTCGGGCCTGGGTAAAGATCCCGGTGTAAGTGGCCGGGTTAGACCTGGGGGTGCGACCGATAGCGGACTGGTCAATATGAACAACCTTGTCTAGTGCCTCAAGTCCTCGAAGGCGACGGTGAGTCCCAGGAAATTCCCGGGCACGGTGCAGCAGCTTTGCAGCGGCGCGATAGAGGGTGTCCAAAATGAGCGTGCTCTTACCCGAGCCGGACACACCGGTTACACATGTGAACAGACCAATTGGGATTGAGGCGGTGATATTTTGCAGGTTGTTGGCGCCGGCCCCTTCAATGGTAATAACTCCGCGTTCAGGACTACGCCTACCTGCCGGCACAGAGATGCTCAAACTGCCAGAGAGGTATTGCCCTGTTAAGGAGTCAGCATGCTGGAGAAGTAAAGCCGGCTTGCCGCTGAAAACGAGATGTCCACCCTGTTCACCCGCACCAGGGCCAACATCAACTACATGATCCGCGCTCATAATGGTTTCGGCGTCGTGCTCAACAATCAGTACGGTGTTTCCCTGATCGCGAAGTGTTTTGAGAGTGTCCAGTAGCCGTTGGTTGTCACGCTGATGTAAACCGATGCTCGGCTCATCCAGGATATAGAGCACTCCCACAAGTCTGGAGCCTATCTGGGTGGCAAGACGGAGGCGCTGGGCCTCTCCCCCTGACAGGGTAGTGGAAGCCCGGTCCAGACTAAGGTAGGAAAGCCCTACCTGGCTCAAAAACTCCAGCCGCTGGCTTACCTGGCTCAGTAACTGGTCCGCCACAGGTCTCTGTTGGGGTGGAAAACCAAGGTTAGCTATCCACCCATTCAATTGGGCGATATCCAGGCTGCTCACCTGGTAGATGTTCATATCGGCAATGGTGACGGTCAGAGATTCCGGCCTCAGCCTTGCTCCCTGACAGGTGCGGCAAACCCCCTTGGCAAGATAAGTGAATAATTGCTCCCGCTCGTCGCTGGCTTGTTGACGCCAGCGACGTTGCAAGTAAGGAATAACGCCTTCAAAAGGTTCCTCTTGGAAACGGCGGCGACCTTTGGTCTTGGCAGCGGCAGGAGGTTTTTTTTCTCCAGAGCCATAAAGCAGCATCTGACGTGCTTCAGGGGATAAGTTTTTAAATGGGGTGTGAATGTCAAAATGATATTCTTGGCCGAGCACTTCCAGTTGGTCGAGAAACAAAACCGAGCCCTTTTGGGACCATGGAGTAATAGCGCCCTTTTTAAGGCTGAGACCGGGGTCAGGTACCACAAGTTCGGGATCAAATATTTCCATGATTCCAAGCCCTGAACACTCAGGGCAGGCACCGAGAGCATTGTTGAAACTGAAAAGTTGGGGAGAGAGCCCCGGCATTCTCACGTTGCAGGAATGGCAAAAAGGTTGGTCACTGAAATCCCGCTCCTCGCCGTCAACGATAGCCACTCGTGTTCTGCCCTCCCCGGTTCGGAGGGCAAGTTCCATGGAATCTGTGGCCCGCCGCAGGGCGTCAGCCCGCACCACAAGCCGGTCTACCACCACTTCAATGCGAGAGGTCACATCACTGGATAGCTGAATCTGCTCGTCGAGATTATAAACAGTACCATCCACGCGGACCCTGACAAATCCTTCACGGCGGAGCCGGCTGAAAAGACGCTTTGGCTGATCACGATCGTGGTGCTCCAGTGGGGCCAGGACAAGAATCCTGGTGCCCTCGGGAAGGTCAAGAACGGCGTCCACCATTTGCTGAATGGTCATGGCCTGGATTTTTGTACCGCAGCCAAGACAGTGCGGTTGGCCCACCCTGGCGAAGAGAACTCTGAGGTAGTCGTAGATTTCGGTTATAGTCCCAACGGTGGAGCGGGGGTTCCTACCGGCAGTTTTTTGTTCAATGGCAATAGCCGGACTCAGACCTTCGATCGAATCCACCTCAGGCCGGTCCATCCTTTCCAGAAACTGGCGGGCGTAGGAAGAGAGAGATTCCACATAGCGCCTCTGACCTTCGGCATAAAGGGTGTCGAAGGCGAGGGAGGATTTGCCCGAGCCACTGATTCCGGTGATTACCACCAGGTTATCCCGGGGGATCTCGACATTAATATTTTTGAGGTTGTGCTGTCGGGCACCGAGAACTACGATCTGATCCATTTAGCATTTCTCATTTGGCATTAAACATTTGTCATTGGGTCATTTAGTTTCGCTGTCACGAAGTGTCATCTCATCTACCGCCTCACGCATGAGCTTGCCGATGGATATTTTTTGAGGACATTTTTGCTCCGCTAACGAATAGTCCAAGCGAGCCATCTCTCTCCGAATCATTTCTGGAATTTCGTTAAAGTGCATTGTAGCACGATGGCGGTCGCCGTAACTGCGACAATACATCAGATAGCGCATCACATCGCCAATGGGAACATCGCTCCTGATGGTCGACTCGCAAAGGTCAGTACAACCTGCGCAATAATCTGAACCGGTTTCTTGGGCGTAATGACGCAACAACCTAAGATCTTGGCTGGAAAGTTTAGTCCGGTTATACGCTGCGGCCACGTTAGACATGAGAATGGTCATGTTCGGCATCTCTGAGCAGATGCTGGCAATATTCGGGTTTTCCCAAACCGCCTTGAGTTTGGCTTGAGCGTCGGTAAAACCCTTTTTTAAAAATCGTCCGGCTAGCTTTAACTCGGTTTCAGTGTTGGTTTTCACCGAGCCGCCGCCTTGAGTTTTCATGGCGGTGAGGCCAATGCCAGCCTTGGCGCATGCATCCACCGCTCTCCTCATGTGATCGGTATGCATTAACCGATAATTATACGACATCATGATGCCGTCAATCCATCCAAGGGTCGCACCCTTTAGCATGCATTTTTCCATGTTACTGTGAGTACTGAAACCGAAAAATCTGATCTTTCCCCCGGCCTTGGTCTTTTGACTCCAACCCTTAATATCGTCATTCAATTCACTGATATTCCGGACAGAATGTAAAAAGAAGAGGTCAATATAGTCTGTTTTCATTCTTTCCAGTGATGTATTGAGATCTCTCGTCATGCCGTCGACAGACCAGGCGTGGGACTTTGTCACCAGAAAGATCTTCTTGCGGTCTTCAGGATACTTGCCCAGGTATTTACCAATTTGCCGTTCGCTATTGCCGCCATAGTAGGAATTGGCTGTATCCCAATAGGTCACTCCCCACTTGATGGCCTGACGCAGCATCAGCTGTTGTATGTCCATACTGCCGCCAGAGGCGAGAATGGGCACTCTTACTCCAGTTTTTCCGAAAGGCCGGGTAGGCATCACCCGCGGTTCATCGGCAGATTCAGCCAGAGATTCAATGGGCGCAAGGACCGAGCCCACGCCAGCAGCTCCAGCGGCTTTCAGGAAATCTCTCCGAGACCAGTTGTTATCTGTTGGGGCCATGATGTTCCTCCACAATGCCAGAGTCTATATGAGTCTGTTCAGGACCTATCAAAATGCTCTTAGACGTTAACCCGCCTCACTCACTGGTGTCAATGATGTTAGCCCAAAGGCAGGGGGGACAAAAAAAGACTTGACAAAACGAACGTTCGTGCTATATTGCGCATCATGACAAAGGGAAAAGAGACAAAAATGGTCATTCTGGAATCCGGACTCGATATGGCAAGCCAATTAGGTCTCGAAGGCGTAAGCATCGGCGCCCTTGCCAAAGAGACCAACATGTCGAAGAGTGGGTTGTTCGCTCATTTTCAATCGAAAGAGAATCTGCAGATCGAAATATTGGATTACGCCGCTCGTATTTTCTCAGAAGATGTCATTATTCCGGCCCTGGCAACTGAGGCCGGTATCCCCAGAATCAAAGCCCTGGTCAATAACTGGATAGAGTGGAGCGACAACTTGACCGGAGGCTGTATTTTCGTTACTGCCAGCACGGACTATAGCGACAGACCCGGAAAAGTGAGGGAATGCCTTCTGGGACAACAAGGAGATTGGATCGCTTGCCTTTGCCGGATAGCTGAATCAGCGATAAAAGTTGGTGATTTCAGAGAAGGGATTGAATGTGAGCAGTTCGCCTTTGACCTTTATTCACTCTTACTCGGTTTTCACCTGTATGACAAATTGCTTGACGACTCTGAAACTAAGAAGCGTCAGGAAATAGCTTTAGAGAGACTTCTGGCAAATTATAAGTAAAGAATCCAGGTGTCAGGTGTCAGGTGTCAGGAAAAAGAAACATAGAAGCCTAACCTGAACACTGAAACCTGAAATCTTTACTCCCAAACCACTGGACATGTTTACCGGCAAAGCCACTGAACTCTGAACTGGCCAAGATAACCAGGTTTTCTATGACTCAATAATCCATCCTTATTCGTTTCCATTCACAGATCAATTGTAGGAGAAAGAAGATGACAACCAGGATACTCCATCAAAAATGCATAAGCACGAACGTTCGTCTTTCCCAGATCAGACAGAAGGCTATTCACGGTTTTCTGGACTTGCTGTGGAACGTTACCCCCACACTCACAAAACTGCTTGTCAAAAAGGTGTTCTTCACTCCATCCACGTACAAGATAACTCCTGTAGAAAAACAATATCTTGAGAACGGCGAATCATTTCAACTGTCAGTAAATGATAAAACCGTACAGTGTTGGAAATGGGGTAGCGGTCCCAGCATTCTTTTGGCTCATGGCTGGAATGGAAGGGGCATCCAATTACATCATTTTATTGAACCACTAATGCGAAGAGGATATTCGGTAATCGGCTATGACGCTCCCGGTCACGGGGTGTCTCAGGGGAAAACATCCAGTTACTTTGAGTTTACCGACACCATAAGGACGCTCTTGACCTCCTCAAATGGCTATAAGGTCCAGGGCGTTATTGCTCACTCCCTGGGAGCCTCTGCTACGGTCAACAGCATTGCCAAGGAAAACCAGCCACTGGAAGCTGTCCTCGTAGCCCCGGCTCTAAGATTTGCGGAAGTCCTGACCTGTTTCTTTGATCATGTTGGTGTGCCCACACATATCTATCAAGAACTGATAGAGGAATATGAAAATCAGTTTGGCTACGATATGCAGCGAGACAACCCAGCAAATCTATTCAAAGAAATCAACTCAGAGATTCTTATTGTTCACGACCTACATGACCCAACTATTCCATATATTGATTCAAAAGAACTCTCAAATGAATTTCAAAATATCTCCTTGCATACAACCAAGGGTTTAGGTCACAAGCGGATCTTAACTGAAGAATCCGTTGTAGATGCTATCGTAAATCACTTCAGGAAAATGGAGGGTTAGCAATGAGGAACACTGAGAGCATTGTGGAGGAATACCGGAAGGCGGACCTGGAGAAGCGTTTATATCTGTTTCTAGAGTGTCCAGCGCTCAGGGCCAAGTTCACCGAGATAGATCAAAGTGATTCTACCCCGGATGTTAGACGAATAGCCTGCTGCGGCCGTGGATAGGACCGTCCCCAAGGTCGTACTCCAGGAACATTTGGGCGGATTACGTTGACGAGGCTGCTTCCCGTCTGCTTTGCAAAGAGCAGTCGTACGTCAAAAACAAAAGCCCCGCTGTGGCCGAGAGAATAGATCCCAAAAGAATTCCCAACTTCGAGTAGTTGAGCAGTTCAGGTGAGACGAAGGAGAGATTGGAGACGAACAAAGACATGGTAAAACCTATGCCCCCGAGCATGCCGGCTCCGATGATATGCGACCACCTGACCCCCGCTGGGAGTACCGCTATGTTCGTTTTGACAGCAAGAAAGGAAAACAAGGTAACGCCAACCGGTTTTCCAACCAGCAGTCCCAGAGCAATGCCAATGGTGAGAGGATGAGCAAAGATGCTGGCCAGATTTACCCCCTCGAGAGAAAGTCCAGCGTTGGCAAAAGAGAAGACTGGCAAGAGCCCGAAAGCAATCCAAGGATGTAAGGAGTGCTCCAGGCGCTGTAATGGAGTTTCTACCTCATGACAGGCCAGTTCTAGTGAGTGTACTGCACTGAGATGACCTTGGTCCAGGAGGATTGAATAGCCGCAGCTTTGTTCCTCACACTGGAACTCATCCAGGATTTCCCTGACTTTCTTGACGAATCGATCAGTGTCATATTTGCCCCGAGCCGGAATGAACATGGCGACCACAAATCCTGCCACAGTGGGGTGAATTCCAGAGCCGAGCACAGCAATCCAAATGCCAAGCCCAAGAAGAGCATACAGGAAGGTGGCCCTGATCCAGAGGAAATTGGCCACCGCAAGTCCCAAAACGAAGAAGATGCAGATAATGAGGTAGCTCCAGACGATCTCTTTGGTGTAGAAGAAAGCGATAATCATTACTGCCCCCAGGTCGTCTGCAATGGCAAAGGCAGATAGAAAGACCCTGAGGCCGACAGGCAGCTTCCTACCGAATACGGCAATGGCCCCCAGAGCAAAGGCGATATCGGTGGCCATGGGTATTCCCCAGCCATTTGCCGTGGCAGTGCCACGATTGAAGACAAAATAAATGGCGCCGGGGAGGAGCATCCCACCCAGGGCAGCAACAACAGGTAGAAGAGCACTCTTGGGGGACGAAAGTTCGCCCACGAGAATTTCCCGTTTGATCTCCAAGCCCACGACAAAAATAAAAAAGGTCATGAGGCCGTCATTTGTCCAGTGGACGAGTGACTTGGTGATGCGGAGTTCACCAAGCGCTAAGGTGAGATTTGTGTGCAAAAGGTGGTGGTAAGCAGGGGCAAATGAGGAATTGGCCCAGGCCACTGCAATAAGGCTGGCCAGGAGCAATAGCACACTGCTGGACGCCTCTTTCTTGAAGAAGGACTCTGCGGGCCGGACAATATAGTCCGCCACAAGAGTGGTCGGCAATGATTTATAGTTCTTGAACATTCTTCAATTGAAACAGAGGTTTACAGTATTTTATTCTGGCCCAAGTCCACGGTAGAGTTAAGACATGTGAAATAATAAGACCGATGGTGCAGTCGCAGAGTTGAAAAAATCTGCCTTAACCCGGATATTGCATGAATCACTTGCTGCGACCACGGATATGGCCGTCCTTCCTGGCGTCCTCGGGTGTAGGCCCCTGCGACGTACCGTTCAGGTACGCCTCGGAACCAACACCCTGCGGTTGCCAGGTGGCACACCCATCTTCGTGGTCTCGCGACAGCAATTCATGAAATATCCGGGTTAGGGTTAGGATGTCTTGAGTTTAAGATTTTCAATGATAGTGTTTGCGGCATCCTCAACGGTAGTCTTCCCCATGTCGATAACCAAGTCGTATAGAGAAGCGTCATTCCAGTCTACCTTGAAATAGTGCTTGATCAGGCTTTTTGAATCCTTTTCCTCTTTGTCGATGTGATATTTGGCAGCTTTGCGGTCGATCTTGAAACGCTTCATTATGGTGTCAATTTTTCCTGCCTCGTCTTTGATCAGCCGAACATGAAGCACATTGGGTTTGCCGCGCAAAAGACACTGCCCACCCCAGCCGAGAATAATAGCATTCTTAGCCTCATACACATCTTCTACCAGTTTCTTGACGGTTTTAAAGTAGCTCTCGTCGTCCAGGCAACCACGCTCGCGATCAACCACCTTTTGTATCAGCGAGCAAGTATATCGATCCACGAAACGCAGAAGACGCGATTGCGCGTCCTGAAGAAAGGCCTCAGCTTCGCCTGCAGAGATACGTAACTCCCTGGCAATCCTCGCCACTAACTCTTTGCCGATGTATTCCCAACCCAGTTTTTTGGCCAAAAGAGATGCCACTTCTTCACTATCCACACCGCATTCCCTGCTAATTGTAATGACAGACATCAAGCCCTCCTCGTTCGTGTCACTCGTGTTCCGCTGGTTCTGAAAGATTCTGGGTTCTACAACGCAGGCATAATACTCCAGTCCCCCACGATTGTCCAGACGCGCCTAGCACAAAGCGCCGCTCATTTGTCATTAAGTCATTTGGCCACTAACGTGGCCGTCAGTACGCTTCGCTGTCATTTATGGTCATTTATAGAAAACGATATAATGACGGGCGATCAGCCCGAATGACGCCGAAGGCTAGTGACTACAAGTGACGGCCGTAAGGCCTAATGACAGGCGCCAGCCCAAACTAGGGACCCGCTTGCGGGACTGAGCGGAGCGCAGCGAGGGCGAAGAAATGACTACGAATGACAACGAAGCGCACAGGCGCGAAGTGTAATGACTCGTGGTGCCTAGTTCATAGTTCCTAGTACATAGTAGGCTTTTCAGTTAAAAAGCCGCCGCAACAGCCTTGGCCTGCTCTCTGGCTGCTTCCATAATCTTTTCCTTAGCTTCAGGAGATACCAGGGTTGGCTCGACAAGTATGGTCTGAAAGTCACTGAAGCCAATGAATGTCAGGATGTGCTCCAGATAAGCTTTTTGCAGGTCGTAGCCCTCAGCGCCGGTACCGGAACCGTAGGCGCCACCCCGCGCGTAGATGGTGGCAATGGGCTTGCCGGTCATAAGACCCTTGTACCCCTCTTCAGGACTGAAACTAAAGGTGTACCCAGGCTGGACGATGACATCGAGGTAATGTTTCAATTTGTAGGGGATGCCGAAATTCCACATGGGCAGTGACAAGAGATATTTGTCCGCCCTGGTAAATTGGGCGATCACATCCTCTACGGCTTTCCAGGCCTGCCTCTGTTCCTCTGTGTGCTCCAGACCATGAAGGATGACATATTTTGAATCGATAACATGCCCATCGAATTCAGGAAGGGGAGTTGCCCAGAGATCCAGGGTTTCAACGACGTCTTTTGGGTGAGTGCGTTCATATTCGCTTATAAAGGTCCTTGCAGCTTCGATTGAAGCGGACCTTTCCTTGCGTGGTGAAGACTCTATATAGAGTAAACGTGCCATCTAAGACCTCCTTTTCTAAAGTCGAAATTTAATTATTTGTAATAAAAAATTAAGCCTGCAAGGGGCTGTTAGAAATATAGGCATGATTCCTGTCGATGCAACGGCAAATAGGTAAAATGCCTAAAATGTCTAAAGTGTCTAAGGAGAGGCAAATGTCTAAAATGTCTAAAGTGCCTAAAGTGCCTAAAATTATAATGCTTAGAGCTGTTGGGTCGGACAGCGGTTAGGGATGTCTGGTAGACTATGACGTCAAAGATAGACTGATGTGGAAACCATCATTTCTGATTGTGAACGAGAAGTAGTTTTACTATATTCATTTACTTAGTTAGTGTGGTCATTCCAATTTTAGGCATTTTTGCTCACTATAGGCAATTAGTTTGGGACTACCCATGCAAGCAAATGTCAAAGTTCGACTGTTCGCCGCGGTTTTTACTCTGATAATGCTTCCTGTTTGCCCCACCAGCAGCAGCGGCAAGAGTGAACCACCAGGGGTGGAGTGCGATGTCCATGCCGGACCGTGCAGGGCCCATATATCTGGAACCAAGGTGAGCCTGGATATTGAGCCGAAACCGGTAAAAGCAATGCACGACCTCACTTTTACCGTCACTTTCGAAGGTGAGAAGCCTGTGGCCGCCCCTTATATTGATTTAGGTATGCCTGGGATGAATATGGGGAGAAACCGGGTCATTCTCAAGCCGGCTGGAGAGCTGATTTACCGTGGTGAAGGAGTCATCGTCCGATGCCCCAGCGGCCGCCGAACCTGGAAGGCTAAGGTTACGGTTCCCGATGTGGGTTCGGTGGAGTTTGTCTTTGATGTTATCTACTGAAACGATATATTTTGTCCTTTTTACCACAGGCCTTGCTGTTGGGTTTGGTCACTGCATCGGCATGTGCGGGCCGATAGTCGTCTCCCTTTCACTCAGCTTGAAGGGGCGGTCGGTACTTGTCCCTCACTTGCTTTACAATGGTGGACGGATCACCACCTACGGCCTACTCGGAGGTGTTATGGGAGCTACCGGTTCCTTTACCCGGGTAGTCGCCAGCATTGCCAGCCTCCAGAAAGGTGTGATGATTTTTACCGGCATCCTCATTGTGGTGATGGGGCTTGCCATGGCCGGCTGGGTACCGTTGGGCGCAATTTTCGGGGATTATTACAACCCCCAGGGTGTATTATCGCGGGGGTTTCGTAAACTCTCTGAAGCAAGATCAACGGGGACATACTATCCGTTAGGAATGCTGCTGGGCCTGCTACCATGCGGGCCAGTGTATACGGCCCTTCTTGCTGCTGCGCGGGCTGGCATGGAAACCCAGAGCACCCTGGAGGGGTTACTCATTGGTGTGGGACTCATGCTGTCATTTGGCCTGGGGACGGTGGTTGCCCTGCTGTTGATAGCAAAGCTTGCCGATCTCGGCTGGTTGAAAAGGAGAGATGTGATCTACAAGATCTCCTCGGTGCTTATGGTCATTGTGGGGGTCTATTTTGTAATCAGGGCTTTCAGGTATTAAAAGATTGTGGATTGATGAGAGGCGCAAGGCTCAAAGTAGAGGACAGAGGGCAGAGATCATAGGTCGTAAGTTGATGAAAATTACAAGTCGCGAATTACAAGCACCAAATCTAAAGGTTTCAGGTGTCGGGTGTCAGGTGTCAGGTGTGAGGAAAAAGAAACATAGAAGCTGAACACTGAAACCAGAAACCTCAGTCATTGTGACTTCGGAATGCGAATTCTTATTTACCCTATGCCCCTTGCTTTGTTCTACTGGCTACTAAATTCTTTACCGCAATACCCGGAGGTAATCCAGGATATGATTGATCTCGTGAAGAAATTTTTTGGCAAGAGTAGGAGTGACATTACTGATGCTGAGAAGGAAACCACA
>PPDG01000017.1 GCA_002899795.1 Desulfobacteraceae bacterium
CACCAAGAGATGGTTAATTTTTCGATCTAAGAATAGCTGCAAATCCGTGGGGCTTTCCTGGTCAAAAAGACGAAGTGCGGCCTGTTCCAGTTCGACGTAGTCTAGAAGACGTCGTTGTCGGCAGATTGATCGGTAGCGATTTAGCGCCTCCCCCACCACCAAGACCAGATCATAGAGAGTGTCGAGATTGGCTATACCATCAGCCAAGAGGGGGAGTGTTTTGATGTTCTGTAAATTCTCCAAACTTTCAGGAGAAAGTTCCTGAATTGTTTCCGCCCAGATAGTATGGTTGAATCCTTTGTAGAAGCCGGCCGCAGGACCCAACCTTTTTCTCGGCTTTCCTTGAAGGGTGGTAAGGGTTGTGGCTATTTCTTGCCAGTTTTCAAGTCTCGAGCCTTCGGCAGGGGGCAAAATTTCAGGCAAACGATCTGCAGCCTCAGCGCCGTGTTCATGCAGATGACCGATAAATTTGGACCAATTACTTCCCAGAGAGGTTGACTCAAAGGCAGTAAGACATTTATCAAGTCTCAGTTTGAGCAAGAGCTCCAGCCTCCCGGTCAAAATCTCTTCCAGCTGCTCTTTATCCGGATGGCGCCCCATGAGTGTTAGAAGGTCATCCAGTAGGTCACGCTTTTCCAGCAAATCAGCGAGTTCGTCCCTGAAAGCCAGCCAGTTATTATTTAACCTGAGAAGTCGATTTTCCACCGCCTGTCTCAGAGGGTCGCCAGAGGGACGATAAAGCAAATCTCGAATTGTCCTTGCCGCCACTTGGGTTCGGAGTTGTTGTTGCTCCTCATCAGGCATCACTTTTGAACCGGGCGGGATGGAGGCTTCCAGGGGAGCACGCTGAACCAGGTGGAGACAAAAGCCGTGGAAAGTCATGATTCTTAGACCATCCGGTGCTTGTAAGCGGTGGGCCGGCTGACGCTTTCTAGCACCAGCCGCAGCCTCTAAGAGAATTTGTTCATAGGGGTATTGTGGGACTTCTCCTTTCTCTGTTTTAGTCAGAAAGTCGCGTATACGCTGGCGCATCTCCCCTGCCGCTTTGTTGGTGAAGGTAAGGGCAACAATCTCATGGGGATGGTCAACTTCTGCTAAAAGTCTAAGGAATCGACCGGTGAGTAGCCAGGTTTTACCGGAGCCTGCCGGGGCTTCCAGGTGGAAGCTTCGGCGGATGTCTAAAGCCCTATTTCGGGTTTGTTCGTCAGGCAGAGGGTACATTTGTTTATCGTCGGACGTCCATTGAAAGCTCTCAGCGATCAGCTGTTAGCTTTCAGCTTGAGTATTAAAGTTTTTGAAGTATCTGTAAGGCGGCTCACCGGAGCCGCCAGAAATTTGTGTGATTCGTGTTAGTCTACTTTTGGCCGGCACAGAGGCCGGCCCTACGAAAACGATTGATCGTCATACCGGACGAGTCCGCCTGCGGCGGACGAGATCCGGTATCCAGGAGTCTGTTGTTTTTTCTAGATTCCGGACATCCGCCTACGGCGGATTCCGGAATGACGTGTTGAGATAACAAACGGAGTATATACTTCTTCGACAAACTGTTGTTCTTTTGGCTATCTCGCCTGCAAATTTTTCCGACCGCAGATGGTAAGTAGACCGCAGTAGGAACAAAGTCGTTCTCGCTCTCTAAGCTGGGCACTAGGGACAGGTTCAGCATGGAAGTGCCCCTGCTGCAGTTGGTGGCCCAGTTCAACCAGACGTTTTTGCCAGACACCCAGCAAATCCTGCCATTGATTTGCATCAGCCCGCAGACGATCCAGTTTGAGATTTTTTTCCGACTTGAGAGTTATATAGCCTGCCTGGAGAGGATATTCATGGAGTTGAGAGTGTCCAGGAAGCTCTACTAGACCCTGAAGTATGGCTAGCAAGTAGGCCGGCAGCTGAGGTTCGCTCAGGTGGCTGAAGACTTCCGAGAAGTTAGGACTGGAGCCGCTCTTATAATCCCAGCACAGCAAGCCTAATTCAGGATGGAAGTCAACCCGGTCGATGCGGCCATTGAGCGTAGTGGGCCAACCCTCGACCGTGAGGCCCTTGAAAGGAATTTCCTCGGCCAGCCAGTGCCATCCCGCCTGCAGGTTGTTAAGCTCTTCCTGGAACCATAATTTGAGCAGGCCGAATTCCTTGCCCAGCCAACGGCGACGTTCCACCTGCCAGGTTGGGATTGCAGCCATTTTCTCATGAATTGCAGCCACACATTCCTGAACTGAGGGAAAAACAAGCTCCCAATCCAGATTACCTTCCTGAAGCCTTGGCCGTAACTTCTGGGTAATGCAGGACAGTACATGGTGGATACTCAGACCGCGATCTTCGGGGCGGAGGCCTCCA
>PPDG01000026.1 GCA_002899795.1 Desulfobacteraceae bacterium
AGGCTGCTTGCGTCGGGTTCTTTTTCGCATTTAAATATGAGATAAAACCGTAGAAAGGCTCTTTGTCTGTGCCGCTCTTCCGGATCAGCTTGATATATGCAGCCAGAGCCTGGTTAGTTTTGCCTGCTTTCTGGTAAGCCTCCACCAATTTCTGCAAGATGGGTATCGTATTGCTGCTGGCTGCCACTTTCTCATAGGTAGCGGCAGCCTTAGCCCACTGGTCTTGCTCGGCATAGAGTTGTGCCAGGTTTGTCAGGATCAAGGCGTTATGCGAAGCCAGGCGCGCAGCACGCTCATAATAGCGCACTTTCTCCTCAGGGCTTTTGGCCTCCTGTGCCTTCTTCACCCAGTCTCTTGCCCGCAGTCGCACTACCATATTGAAGCGACCAATGAACTGAGAACCGGCCATCACATCCACTACAACCTTCAAGGGATCCTCACGTTCAAAATCCGGCCAGAACTCCTTTATATCTCGACGCCCCTCCAAGAGGTCGTTTGCTGAAAATTGCTCGGAAGTCAACCGCAAACCCCAGTTGAATTTGCCGTCGGTATGGATATCATCAACTGAGACGACATCCTCCGGATGCACCACCAGAGTACCTTCGGCAGGCACTGCGTGTGGCACGCCATTTACAATGAAAACAACGGTAATCAACTTATTCGGCACGGGCAACATGTTTCTAAGAGTGGTGTAGGGTGTAAAAAAAACCCCGTATGTCACCCCAGCAATAACTGCCGCAAGCAGCAAGAGCAGAACAGCCCATTTGAACTTGCTTGAAATTCTTCGCCGCCGATCTCTTGCCTGAAGAGCAGCAAGCCTTTCCTGTTCCAGTCGCCGTATAGGAATTTTCCGTCTCATTGATTGCATAATCAAAGACTCAGGGTTTCAGGTGTCGGGTGTCAGGTGTCAGGGTTCAGGTGTCAGGGAGCAAAAGCGAAAGCACTGAAGCCTGACTACTGAAACCTTAGTCATTGTGATTTGTAATTCTCATCAACTTCGCCTTTCTCCAATCTGCCTTGTGCTTTCTCAAATTCGCAATTCGCAATTATCTCCTCCTGCTCCATGCCCTATGCTCCATGCTTCCCTCAATCCCTCAATCTCCTTTGAGGCCGACATTTTTCCGCAAGCTTCTCACTTCCCGTGACTTGAGTCGCCGAATCTCACCTGGCCGCAAATCATCTAGCTCTATGGGGCCCACCTTGGTTCTTCTCAATCTCAACACTGGATGCCCCACGGCCGCGCACATCCGCTTAACCTGATGCTTTCTCCCCTCTCGCAAGGTAAGAGAGAGCCAGGTTGCCTTCTGGTCATCCTCCATGACAATCAACTCTGCAGGTGCAGTAATCCCATCCTCCAGGTTGACCCCTTGTTGCAGGCTTGCCAAAGCTTCTGCTGGGGGGTGACCACGCACCTTTACCAGATACGTCTTGGGTACCTTGTAACGGGGATGTTGGAGTCTGTGAGCCAGTTCTCCGTCATTGGTTAGCAGCAGCAAGCCCTCCGCGTCGTAATCCAGTCGCCCCACCGGATACAGTCGCATGGGAAACTTGTTGACAAAGTCGGCCACTGTGCGTCTACCCTGAGGATCGTGAAGGGTAGTAACACATCTCCTGGGCTTGAAAAGTACCAACACTACCCCTTCCGCTTCGGGCTTAATGGTTTTCCCATCCACACGAATTTCATCTCTACCCAAAACAGCTTTGGTGCCCAGTTCACGTACTATCTTCCCATTGACGGACACACGCCCCTGAAGAATTAGACCCTCTGCCTTACGCCGGGAAGTGATCCCGGCCTTAGAGAGTATTTTTTGCAACCTCTCAGCTTGCATCTATCATTTCGCATCTGTCATTTAACATCAATCATTGAATGCAATATTGGGCAACCCGCAATGGTTTTTACTCGCTTTCTTCATCGTCCTTGACTGTGGTGCTAGGATCGCTCAGCTCTCCAATTTCCTCCATAGTAGGCAGTGAAGAGATATCCTTCAGACTGAAAACCTCCAAAAACCTTTGGGTGGTTCCGTAGATGATGGGGCGCCCAGGAACATTCTTGCGGCCCAGGATTTTGATAAGCTTTTTTTCCAGAAGCAACCGAAGTACACCGCCCACATCCACGCCGCGAATACTCTCAATCTCGGCACGGAGAATCGGCTGTTTGTAAGCAATTATGGCCAAAGTCTCCAGGGCTGGCTGGCTCAATCTGGCGGGAGTTATTCTTTTGAGTTTACGAATCCACTCTCCATATTCGGGCTTGCTACGAAACTGATATCCCTGTGCCACCTCGGCCAGGGAAAAACCATGCCCATCTCCAGCATATTCCTGGCGCAACTGCTCCAGGGCTTCGGTTATCTCCACGTGGGTGTACATGGAAAGGATGGCCTTGATCTTTGCAAGGCTCAGCGGAACCTCAGATACAAATAGAAGGCTCTCAATTATGGTTCGCACTTGATTCATCTAGAATATCTCCGCGTCTGGCGTCACCTATCATTTCTCAGTCGCCTCCTGTCGCAATGCCATTTTCGACCGCGAGGTAGAGCCGAATTATCCCACTCGGTTGGTGCTGGAAGGCTCGGACCATTTGCAGACGCACCACTTCGAGAATGGCCAAAAAAGTGACAATTATCTCTGCTCTTCTTGCCTGCCCCGCAAAGAGTTCATGAAAGGTTATGCTGCTCACCCCTGCCAAAATCTCCATTAGTTGATTAATTCGGTCTTTAAGGCGCATGGTTTCCGCTCTCATTTGCATAAGCTCTTCGGGTTCCGCCTTCTTCATAACCTCATGAAGGGCACTCACCAGCTCAAAAAGACCAACCTCGGCAATCTCCTCACCACTTTCCAGGTCCCACAGCTCTTCGCTTGGAATGTTTCGCACATAGACGTCTCGTCCCAACTGCAAACTGTCAGCTAAGGTCTGAGCAGCCTCTCTTATCTTGGCGTATTCCAGCAGAGGCCTTACCAACTCCAGGCGTGGGTCCTCCTCCTGTTCCTCCTCATCAGAACCAATCCGGGGGACCAGCAGTCGAGACTTGATATAAGCCAGGGTGGCTGCTGTTTCCAAGAACTCCCCAGCCACATCTATATTAAGGCTCCTCATCATGTCAAGATGGGCCAGAAACTGATCCATTATAAGAGCTATGGGAATATCATAAATGTCCACCTTATTTTTCCTGATAAGATGGAGCAACAGATCCATCGGACCTTCGAAAATCTCCAGTTGCACTTGGTATTCTTCTGTCATGGGTATGGTACTCGTAATTGTTGGCTGACCTCAGTAGCCTATCGGGAAATTCGAAATTCGAATATCGAAATCCTAAACAAATTCAAATTTTCAAAATCCAAATGTCCGAAACTTGCTCTTATAGTTGAGTCAGAATTGTTTCGAACATTGGAGAATTCGGATTTTGGATTTGTTTCGTGCTTCGTGCTTCTGATTTCGGATTTTGATATCTTGAATCCCTGAATTCCTCACCTATTACTGGCTTCCATGAAGCGCTTACGAACAAACTGCACTTCTTCCTCTCTGCTGCTCAACTCGCCATTTAGTCGGCCGTCCAGAAGTCCGTTCAGTATCTCTCGGTAAACGGGTCCAGGGGTAATACCCATATCTTTCAAATCTCTTCCACGCAGCTTAGGACGTACTTCTTTAAGATTGCGGAAATAGAGACTGATAGCACGCCGCGTCTCTTCCTGTTCGGTCTTGGCCATTATAAAGAGAAGCCACTCTTGATTGAGAGCTTCTAACAGATGATAGATTTCACTCGGTTTCAGGTCCTGATTCCTGTAAAATCTCTGAGCAATTGAGATGGCCCTTGCTCTGCCCTCCACCAGCCAGCTTCTGATCCGTGGCGAGAATTCCATTCTGCTGCAAAATTCTTCAAGTCCTTCGGAGCTCAAGGGGTCAGCTAGAGCCAGAAGATAGACGAGCCAGCGATCACAGCCGTTTCCTATGAAGCTGAGATTGAACCAGGCCAGTACCGAACGGATCTCTTCCAGGAGCCTTGCCATTGGAGGGCTATAGGTAATATCAGCATGAAGGAAAGGCAGCAGGTCATACTCGTGCATTCGTCTTATCGCTGGAGCCGGATTCTCCTCGCTCAGGATCAGTTTCAGTTCGTTTGTCAGCCGCCTGCCACTTAGATGGACCAGAAGATTCATCTTGACTGCATTCAGAATAAGGTTGGAAGTGTGTTTGCCAATACGAAAGCCCAACCGCTGTTCATATCGAATGGCCCGAAACACCCGGGTGGGATCCTCCACGAAGCTGTAATTGTGGAGCACCCGAATGGCTTTTTCTTTGAAGTCTCTCTGGGTGCCAAAATAGTCAATTAACTGGCCAAATCTTGCTGGATCCAGCTCCACCGCTAGAGTGTTCATGGTGAAATCGCGCCTGTATAGATCCAGTTTCAAGGAACTAAGCTCAACTGTAGGCAGTGCTGCCGGATACTCATAATATTCCAGTCGCGCGGTGGCCACATCAATCTTGAAGCCATCAGGGAAAATTATCACCGCAGTGCCGAACTTTTTGTAGGATCTCACTCGAGCCCCATAGATCTCGGCAAAATCTTTGGCAAATTCAATTCCATCACCCTCAACAACAATGTCAATGTCCAGGTTGGGCCGCCGTAACACCAAATCGCGGATAAAACCTCCAACAGCATACGCTTTATAGTTGCGCTTTTCTGCCACCCTTCCAGCTGCTTGCAGCAACTCATTGACCGGACGGGGCAACTGTTCTGCCATTATGTTCGAGACATTCTTGCGGCGCTTGTCCCCGGTTGTGTGCACCGGCTCGTAAAGATAGGAGGGAATGCGACTGGGGTCGTTGAGCAGCACGTTAAGCAGATCCTTGCGGGTGATAACACCGACCACCTTCTCACCTTCAACTACGGGAAGCAAACGTTGCTGGCGGTCCACGATGTGCTCTTGAATCTCGATCAGAGACGCATCCGGCGTGACGCTACTGAATTCGGTGCTCATAAAATCACGAACGTCTACTGCTTCGAGACCGTGATATATCCCCTTGTCAATCATCTGGCGCGAGAGTATACCCACCAAGCGCTCCCCGTCTACCACCGGTGCGGCGTTGATGTTGTAACGCGTGAGCAGGTCAGCGGCCTCATGCAGATTACGCTCCGGCGGCACCGATATGACCGGCGAGGACATCAGGTTTCTAGCCTGACGCCCAGGATTAATCCAACTCTGGAGAATGCGGAAAAGCTCCTCCTCGACCTGGATCATGGTAAGATCCTTGATGGTGGCCGAGGCAGCACTGGAATGACCACCCCCGCCAAAAACTGCCGCAATCTCTCCTACGTTCACTTCAGGCAAGCGGCTGCGCGCCACCAGGTAAATCCTGTCTTCCATCCGGGCAAGGGCAAATAGCACATTGAGGTTTTCCATGTCCATGAGTTTATGGGCTAACAGGGCAAAATCCCCTATGTACCTATCAGCAGAGGCCCGGGCAATGCAAATAGCGATAGTGTTGATGGTGTGAGTAGTGGCCGAATGGATCAAATCATTTAACAGCGAAATCTGTTCTGCGGTTAATTCACGCGTGAGCATATCGGCCACCATATTCAGGTTGGCTCCCTGCTCAAGGAGGAATCTAGCTGCTTGATAGTCCTCTGGAGTGGTAGATGAAAAAGTGAATGAGCCGGTATCCTCGTAGATGCCCAGGGCAAGGATGGTGGCCTCGTCGGGGGTAAGTTCAACGCCACGCTATCTGATAATCTCGGTGAGGATGGTGACCGTAGCACCGACTGGTCTTATTACCTCACGGGAGCCAGAGAGATCATCTTCAGAAGCGGGATGATGGTCGTAGATATGAATATCCACTTCCGCTTCTCTTGCCAGGTTCTCGAACCTGCCTATACGGCCCGCCTGTCTTGTGTCTACCAGGATGAGGCGTTGAATATTGGCAAAATCCAGGTCTTTAATTTTGGCAAAATTGAAAAAGTAGAAGGTGGACTCAACCAGGAATTCTCTGAGGTTGTGTTCCTGGGATCCAGGAAACACCATCACCGCCTCTGGGTAGAGCTTCTTTGCGGCAATCATGGATGCCATGGCGTCAAAATCTGCGTTTATATGGGTGGTGATGATTTCCACTTGTCCTGCTCTTATTGCTTATTCTTCAACAGGATTCCTGTTGCCTGTTCGGCCGGTTTATCCAGACGTATTTAGCTATCAGCGGTCAGCGATCAGCAAAAAAAATCTACAATCAAAGAAACTAGGAGTCAGGAGCCAGCAGAAAGCGGCAAATCTTTATCGAGCATCAAATATCTCAAATTCCTCAATTCGAAATTCGAAATCTTCCCGCTGCCTCCTGCCCAGTGTCCTCTGTCGTCTGCCTTCTGTCCTCTGTCCTTTGTCTCCGCTCCCCCGCGTCTATCTCTTATGCCCGCGGATGGTATTTCTTATGCACCTCCCTGAGCCTTTCCCGCGCAACATGTGTATATATCTGGGTAGTGCTTATGTCGGCATGACCCAGCATCATCTGCACCGAGCGCAAGTCTGCCCCACGTTCGAGAAGATGGGTAGCGAACGAGTGTCGCAAGGTGTGAGGAGTGAGTGATTTTTGCATTCCTGCTTGACGCCCATATTTTTTCAACAACTTCCAGAAACCTTGCCTGGTCATGGCAGTCCCTCGATTGCTGACAAAAAGAATCTCACTCACCCTACCCTTCAGCAAACGTAGCCGCGACCCCAATGTATAGCTTCGCACCGCCTCAGTAGCTACCTCTCCCATTGGTACAATGCGTTCTTTGGACCCTTTGCCACGTGCAACCAGAAAACCCACCTCCAGGTTGACGCGCCCAACGGCAAGTGTGATCAATTCGGTAACTCGCAACCCAGTGCCATAGAGAAGCTCTAGCATGGCAGCGTCTCTCTGGCCCAGAGGAAGATCTGGATTTGGCTGGGCCAGCAATCGCTCCACCTCTGCAACACTGAGCACAGTCGGAAGATGGCGCCGGAGTCGGGGCGATGTCAGATTCGCCACTGGACTCTTTTGCAGGTGGCTGTCTCGCACCATAAATTTAAAAAAGCCGCGCATCGCCGAAAGTAGTCTTGCCCTGCTCCTGGGAGCCAAGCCCTGCTCCTGGGCCCGGGAAAGGAAAGCGATGATCTCGGGGAACCGAACCTGGCTCCAGTCATCTATCCCGGTATCTTTAAGGTAACTTAGGAACTTAAGCAGATCGGCGCTGTAGGAGGCTCGGGTATTGGCGGCAAGACCCTTCTCTACAGTAAGATAGTCGAGATAAAGATCCAGATGGGTTTCCATTGCTTCTTGACTAATTCACATTTTGCTCGGGAAAAGCCATCCTAGCCTTTGTTTTTCCAATGAAATCAAAATTTTCCAAAATCGACGAGAACATAGCAGATGCCCCCTATCGAGTCAACCGCAAAGCCCCTTGGCTGCCGCCATAAAGCAGCAGCCACATTTATCATTTCACATCTAGCAGTTGGCATTTAACATTTCAATTTAGCGCCGCAAGCGTACCCGACCCTAGATGTGAAATGACAGATGCAAAATGAGAAATGAGAAATGACTTTTGTAAAATAGTCTTGACCTTGGCTGTTGGTTGTGGCACTTTGTTGGGAGTTTTTGCAGAATTGCCAAACTGTGGATATCTTTAGTAAAAAAGTAGCGAGATAGCGAAATGGGCCGCAGCAACCGTCGCCACCGCTCTGCAAGACCTCGATCCATCAGTGAAAACCTTCAAAAACTGTTTGCCCTTTTCGAACCCAAAGACAAGGCCTTGATAACCATTGATGCCGATCCAGACGCCATGGCATCTGCCATGGCTCTCAAGCGCTTACTCTGGCACAAGGTTCAATCAGTTACCATCGCCCACTTTAACGACATCGTCCGATTTGACAATGTCACCATGGTGCGGCTTCTCAAGGTCCCCCTGGCCAAACTGCAGCAAATTAAAGCCCAAGCTTTCTCCAAAACTCTTCTGGTGGATAGTCAACCTCACCATCATGAGGCTTTCTGCGACTTCCACTACGATGCTGTCATAGATCACCATCCCATTACAATGCCAGTAGACGCCCCGTTTGTAGACATCCGGCCCAGCTACGGAGCTACCGCCACTATGATGACCGAGTACTTGCGCTCGGCAAGAATTCGTCCTTCAAAAAGTCTGGCCACTGCCCTTCTCTACGCCATTCGTGTGGACACCCACAACTTTGAGCTACATGCCTTTGAAGACGATGTCAAAGCTTTCCATTACCTCTTTCCGCTTGCCAACATGAATCTGCTCCGTAAGATTGAAATATCCGACATGGGAGTCGGAGACCTCAAGTATTTTCAACAGGCCTTGGAAAGCAAGCGCATCATCAAGGGCAAGATTTTTTCCCACCTCGCTCAGGTCCATTCTCCAGATATTCTGGTACTCCTTGCCGACTTCTTTATGAGATGCCACGAAGTTGGTTGGGTTGTCGTCTCGGGTGTTTACAACAAAAACCTGGTTGTAATCATACGAAATGATGGATTCAGAAAAAATGCTGGTTCCAAGGCGATCAAAGCCTTTGGCAGGTTGGGAAGTGCCGGTGGCCATCGAGCTATGGCCAGGGCTGAAATTCCCCTCGATAATCTGGACGGCCACCTAAGAAAGACAGATCTTGCCGATCTAGGTCGATTTGTGATCCGCCAATTCAAAAAGACCCTGGAGAGTTAAGGAGAAAATGGAGGTTTCAGGTTTCAGTGTTCAGGTTTCAGCTTTATTGTTTTTCCTCCCTGACACCTGACACCCGACACCTGAAATCCTGAGATTTGGTGCTTGGGATTTGTGATTTTGAAACTGGGAACCTACCAGCAGCACTAAGTTTACGATCCATGGTTAGTCTTCCCGTTGTTTTGCTCAGCCAGACCCGCGGCGATCTTTTCAGTATGGTACATCATCTCCTGGATGTGCTTGTCCTTTTTCTCAAGACGTTGCTTCAGGGTACGGTTTTCTTGCCGCAACTGTGAAACCTCTGATTTGGCAAAAAAACCACGGATTCTTGCATAGAAAAATGCTGCTCCCGCCCCTACAACAGCTCCAAGAGCCAGACCTATCCACAAGTAAAAGCTTGGATTTTCCACCGGATATTACTCTCCTCCCTCAAAACGAGGAACAGCCACACGGATTATAACTGAAAAGGCCATTTTTCTCCAGTTTCTACCATGATCAGCCGGTGACAGCTACTACTTCTCCAGAATCACCACCTCTATCTTCCCAGCCAGTTGGTCCCTGAAACGCTCGACGTCAGTCTGAGCCCCAACAAAGGCTCCATAGTGCATAGGAACCGCTACCTTGGGATTGAGTGCCCGTGCCGCCTGGATCGCCTCATCGGCCCCCATCACATAGGTACCGGATACGGGCAGTAAGGCGACATCGGCTTCAATTACATTCAATCTGTAAACCTTATGCCTTCTGGCTGACACTTCCGTAAAAAAACACACATAGCACCTGCACCACCGTCGCAGGGCTGCGCCGTGGCGAAAGCAAGCACCATCTTCTTCAGCCGACCACGTTTGAGCCAGCTTGACATCCGTTCCTTAAGGATAGGAATCTGATCTCGCGAATTGAGTCCTCGTCCGTGAATGATCAGCACGCATCGCAGCCCCTTGATCACGCTGGAAAGTATGAAGCGCTCCACCGCCTCCCGTGCCTCTGCTGCGGTCATTCCATGGAGGTCAAAATGGGCCTGGATAGAAAAATCACCGCGCCGCAGTTTCGGTAGTAAGTCAGGATCGGCACCCACAACCGCACCCTCTATGTATTCATCAGTATATTCAATATCAAAACTGCCCTCACCGCTCACAAGGTCAACCAGTTGCGCATATGCTTCCAACTCTCCTTCCAGCAGCGGCCGTCTGCTTGGTTTTGACAGCGGCCCAGGGACTCTCTCTTTCACTTTGTTGGATTGTAAAGGCTCCACCCCAGCCATCGCCTCCTGAAACAAACTGTCCTCTTCCTCGGGTCCATTGCCAGACTTCGGCTGGTTCGATGGGCATGATTCCCGCTCCGGCTCAGAAATTGTTTTACCTTCCTTGTTATCCGGTTGGGTTTCAGCCTGAGTCTGCTTCAGCATGTCAGCAAGACAGGAAAAGGGTGTATTGAGGCTATCACTAGAATCAGACTTCGGGGGTTGAGCACCCCGAGAAGTATTTCTTTTGCGTCTCTTTTTCATTGTGAACTCGCACAAATATTGTTCTTTTATAGCATACGAGAATGTGTTATGAAAGCGTCCATGCATCCCCCTAAACTGATTGCAAGTCAGCCTGAACTGGACAAATTTCTCGAATATATCAGCGATGCGAAGCACTTGGCTGTAGATTCGGAATCAAACAGCTTTTTTGCCTACAGACCGCGCGTCTGTCTCATTCAGATCTCGCGGGACCATGAAGACTTTATCCTTGATCCTCTGGCCTTGGAAGACATCTCTCCTCTCGGTCGTATTTTTGCCGACCCCTCGATTGAAAAGGTTCTACACGCGGCAGAAAACGACCTGATCGGTTTTAAAAAGGACTTTCGGTTCCAGATGCAGAACGTCTTTGATACTTCGGTGGCGTGCCGCCTCCTGGGACGGAGTAAATTGGGGCTTGCTAGAATCCTTGCAGAGGAGTTCGGAGTTAAACTGGATAAAAAGTATCAGCGCTGCAACTGGGAAAAGCGACCTTTATCCCCTGAACAGCTTTACTATGCCCAACTGGACACCCACTTCCTCATAGATTTGAGGAATCGGCTTCACGGCGAACTCCTGAAAAAAAATCTCTGGTCCCTGGCGCAAAAAGAATATGCACGGCTGGAGCAAATTCGGTTGAATCCTCCTAAAAAGTGGGACCCAGATGGTTACCTCAGGTTAAATGGGGCCCAGAAATTGCCTGAGCCTTCCCTGCGAGTTCTAAAGGAGCTATCCGCTTATCGAGAGCGTTTGGCCCGCAGTACCAACAAAGCTCCGTTTCGAGTTATGAACAATGAATTCATGGTCAGAGTGGCCCGCGAAATGCCGGGGAATCTGACCTCTTTGCTGCACGTTCGCGGCTTGCCTTTGCGTTTCAAAGGCAAGGGAGCTGAGAGGCTTTTGCGAGTTATTAAAAGAGCGAGGTTTTAGGCTATATCTAGCCAGGCAGGAGCGAGTTTTCCTCCGGGGCGTAGGCCCCTCTGGGCCGGAGGCTGCTGGCGAAAATTAGGCGAGTCAGACTTGTGCCATCGCAACCAAAGGTTGCTCCTACAGTCGATGGAGCTGATAAAGGAGTGGAAAAACTATTGTAAATCCGGATGCTTTCGGGTAAAGTTGCCTGAAAACTCTCAAGAGGGAATTGAAAGGCTCAGATTGTGGAAAGCGAAACCCATATTGATATCAAACCAGCGTTGCACCTCCCCAAAAACTTGAAGGATCATATACTTACAGACCAGAGACTCAGCCAGCACCAGAAGTTTGTGCTCTTTACCCTTTATTACCTAGATTCCAAGGGCAAGTTAAATGAATACGGAACATATGTTCCTCACTTTCTAAACCTGAAAGAAGAAGACTTCCAAAGGAATATCGACGACCTTGTCCGCCACAAATATCTTCGGCTTGACAACAACTCCCTATCCCTCAATATTCGCCCCCTGCGATATGGAGCCAGCCTGTCCGCCTGAAAGCGTTTTCAGGCGATGTCAAATCTCTCACAGAGCACTCCGAGAAATCAAATACAGGAAAATCTCACAGCCCTGTTTTCTTGACAACGGTCAGTCATTGACCTATAAATCAATAACCCTACACGTTCACTAGGAAAGGAAATTCATGGGCGAGTGCTTTCGACTACAGGACGTTTTCAAGTCTTATACGTACGATCAGGATAAAGTGCTTTCTCCTGAGGAAACGGTGGCTCATGTGCGAGAGCGGTTTGCCGGCGTGGATTTGGACATATTGGACAAAACCATGCGCATTGACTCCGGCCGCTTGGACATCCCTGTCTACATAAGCCTCTGTGGCACAGATGCTGTGCCGCTCACCTCCACCAAAAAGCAGATGGGGAAAGGAAATACGGTGATTCAGGCAGAGGCCAGCGCCCTGATGGAACTTGCCGAGCGCTTCAGCTTTTTTTCCTACATCAAAAACACACGCTTTCCCATGGCCACCTACTCGGAGTTGGACGGCAATACCCTACCCATGGAGATGTTGTGGCAGTCGCTTAATGACAACGAGACTGATCCGAAGCTGGGCACTGCTGCACTGAGAGAGTTACCCTTTCGCTGGACCAAGGGGTGCAACCTGACCAGGAATTCTGAAGTGCTGATTCCAATCGACTGGTTTTACACCATCCATGAGTACAATGGCCCTGCCGCTGGCAACGCACTCGAAGAGGCCATCCTGCAGAGTTTGTGCGAAGTGGTAGAGCGTCACGTCTCCTCGGTAATCAGCCACGAGCGGATGGTCACCCCAAGCATCGATCCCGCCAGTGTCCAAGATCCAGCAGCGCGGGAACTGCTTGACAAATTTGCCGCTCAATCACTTGAAGTTTTCATCAAGGACTTTTCTTTGGACACTGGAATTCCTACTGTGGGCACTCTGGCCTGGGATCCCAGTACTTTCCCCGAAAGAAGTGAAATCGTTTTCACTGCCGGCACCACCACTAATCCAGAGAAATCCCTCGTGCGTGCTCTCACCGAGATCGCTCAACTGGCGGGAGATTTCCAAAATCGCACCAGTTATCGACCGACCCTCCCCAAGTATAAGAGTTTGGAGGAAGCCAACTACATAACCTCTGCTGCGCCTGTGGTGTCCATAAAAAGTCTTCCCGACCTTACCCACGACAACTTCAAGACTGAAATAGAACGCTGTGTTTCCGCCCTTTCTCGCGTCGGCCTAGAGGTGCTGGTCATTGATGTAACCCACCCACAGCTGGGGATCCCTTCTGTCTATACCATAATACCAGGGGCCCATTTCCGAGATCGTACCAGGGATGCCAGCGTGGTTTTTCACGCTGCCAAGATACTCAGCCAGACCGTTGAGGGACCACAGGCAGTGGCTAGGATCCAAAAATTGATTGAATCATTTCCCAACCGTTACGATCTGCACTTTTTCATGGGATTAGCCCTGGAATATCAGGAAAAACCGCGGGAAGCGTTGAAGGAGTTTGAAACAGCCTTGGATCTGAATCCCCGCCCACTGGATATAGCCAGCGTCCATACGCATATAGGCGTGTGCCTGAAGGATATGGAAGACTACAAGGGCGCCATCGAGGCTTTGGAACTGGCAAGAGAGTTTGATCCCAACCTTAAGGAGATCTATAATCTGCTGGGTTTTTGCTATTTCACACTCAAAGAGCACGAACGCTCTATTGAGCAGTTCGAAAGAGCCCTGGAGCTCGATCCCGGGTCCGCCATCGACTACGCCAATATCGGCTCAAATCTGCGAGAGATGGGCCATAAAAAAGAAGCCATCCGTCTCTACCAGATAGCCCTCGAAATGGATCCCACCATTGAGTTTGCCCGGGAAAGCCTAGCGCGCCTGGAAGGAGAGTTAGCAGTAAGCGAGTAAGGCAAGACAGGCGAGAAAAGCGAGAAAGGAGATCAAAACTGGAGACAGGATTGCCTTTTTTTCCTTTCTCGCTTTTCCCGCAATGCTCGCCTCAAACGCTATGCTCTGTCCACAAAAAATATGGCCCAGACATCCAAGCCAATCATGGTCACAACCGCCGCCCCTTTGAAAACCATAGCACAGACCCGACCCAGCAGAGCCCCCCACCCCACCCGCATAGCTTTGTCCATCTTTCTCTGTTCCAAATAAGTCATCGAGAATGCCCCCACGAAAGCACCGAAAAAAGCTCCCACTATGGTACCAAAACCAAAGAGCATAGGTGACAACGCAACCGCTCCTAATATCCCGCCGATTACCGTCCCCACCATTGCTTTTTTTGTCCCACCATAGCGTCGGGCTCCCCAGAGGCCTGCGGTAAGATCCAGGAGTTCAGCAACTACCGCAAGTGCTAATAGCCCCAACAGTAATTGTGAGGTAATTATGGCAAAATCTGTGAGCCAACCATAAAAGACGGATGCAACCAGTATTAACCAGGTTCCAGGCAAACCGAGTACTACTGCAATCAGGCCAGCAGGCATTGACAGCATCAGTATGACCAGGGCCAGGATTGTCATAACATCCATTAGTAAGACCTGCGGTTAGAGGTAGGAAATATTTCTTCCCTTGGCGGGTCGTAGCCAAATAAAGAACCCGGACCCAAAGGATCCGGCTTTGGACTGCCCCCTGAGGGGGCTACAAAAACGGATCCAGTATCCCCGGTCAGCACCCAGCATTCAACTATCAGCTATCAAGTCTTTGAGAATATGCACCGCAGAACCGCAGAACAAGGAACCGCAGAATATCGAAGTGAAAAACATTGTCTCATTGCTTTCAAAAACTTCTGCTGTTCGA